>CAZAPD010000067.1:0-9955 GCA_964487115.1 uncultured Thermococci archaeon
TCAATGGGCTTCGTAACGGCAAAGGGGTTGACACTTGGGGTAGCTGACCACGTACGCTCCATACGCCCCAATCAGCAGCAGGGCCACAAACACGACCAGCAATGCACGCCTCCGCCTCGACCCCCCCAACAAGTTATTGCATTAAGTTGTTTTCACTCATCATATATAACACTTTCGTTGAGAACAAATGTACACGATTAATACATTTTAATTTTTATTGTGCTGATAAGTAGTAACGTTCCATTCCCTTTAGACCCCCATCGAAACACTCAAAAGACTTTTATAGTGCCACTTATAACCCCTGAATGAATAAAGACAAACGGTGGTGACTATGGAGGCACTTGAAAAGGCCCTCGACTGGGCGGATAGTAATCTAAAAGCTGAATATATTGAGCTTCGCTATGAAAATTTGAGGAAAACCACACTTGCCCTCAAGGACGGCGTTTTTACAAGCTTTACAGGCAAACTACATCAGGGAGTGGCTATAAGAGTTTTGGCAGATGGTGCATGGGGATTCTCTTCAACCAATCGACTTGATAATCTTGAGAAGGCAATCGAAGAAGCACACAAACTTGCTATGGCAGCTGCCCGTACAAAAAAGGAGAAGATTCAGCTGGCAGAGATAAAGCCAGTTAAGGACTTCGTGAAGAGCAGAATGAAGGTCAAACCCCGGGAGGTAGACATTGAAGAGAAAGTCAAACACCTCAACGAACTGGAAAAGCTTCTCAAGGAAGACAGCGCCGTCAAGAGCGTCCAGGTGCGCTATGAGGACGGAAGCGGCGAGAAGATTCTCCTTACCAACGAAGGGACGCACATAAAATGGGACTACAACTACCTCTACCAGGGAACCTACGTCACCGGAAAGGCCGACGGAAAGCTGGCGATGGCGAGGGACAGCATTGGAGCGGTTGACTACGGCTGGGAGCTTATGACCGAGCACGAGCCGAACGAGAAGGTCACCGAGAGGCTCCTCAGGAAGATGCACAGCCAGCTGAAAGGAGTAGCCCCGAAGCGCGGTGAGTGGCCAATCGTTGCAGGACCGATCGTTGTGGGAATCATCGCCCACGAGGCTTTGGGCCACCTCGCGGAGGCGGACTTGACTATAAACTCGCCCTTCAAGGACCTCATTGGCAAACAGATTGCCCCGGAGTACGTCACGATGAGCGAGCGCTACGTTGAGGGCGGCTTCGGAAACGACAGGTACGACGATGAGGGCGTTCCGGTTAAGGACATACACATCATCGAGAACGGAATCCTCAAGGAGATAATGCTCAACAGGGAATATGCCCACAAGTGGGGCATGTCTCCAAACGGCCATGCGAGAGCCGAGAACTACACCTACCCGCCAATAATCAGGATGCGCAACACCATCTTTGAGCCCGGCGACCACTCCTTCGAAGAGCTCATCGAGGATATCAAGTTTGGCTACTACGTCGTTGACTTCCGCGGTGGCCAGGCCCAGCTCAACTCAGCTTTCCAAGTCGGCATACAGGAAGGCTATGTAATCAGAAATGGCGAAATAGCAGAGTCGATAAGGGATACTTCCATAACAGGAGTTGCCATTGAAGCATTAAAGAAAATTTCAGCTGTTGGTAAGGACTTCGGCCTTGAGGTGGGCTTTTGTGGAAAAGGGCAAACTGCCTTCGTGAGCTCAGGTGGCCCTCACATGAAGTTCGAGGGAGGAATACTCATCGGATGAGGTGGTGGAGATGGAGGAACTCATAAAATACGGCGAGAAGTTTTTTGATGAACTTGAAATCGCAATCTACAGGACTAAGAGCACAGGTGTTAGTATCGAGCTTAACGAGATTTCAATGGCAATTGTCAAAACGAGGGCCCTCACAGTGATTCGCGGCATTACAGACAAAAAGCTCGGTCTTGCTGTTGTGGACAGTGCGGATAAAGGGGATGTCAAGAAAGGAATTGAACAGGCATATAGGATGGCCAAGCTCAACAGCAGGGATGAGAAGTGGGTCTCTTTGCCTGAACCGGACAAATATCACGAGCCGTTCAAGCCCAATGAGGAGCTGAAAGAGGCCTCTCCTGATAATCTTGTTGATATGGCTGTGAGGGGAATAACGCTGGCACGTGAAAAAGACCCTAATGCGATTGTCGCAGGCGGCGGTGGTGGTATAGAGTGGGAGGAAAGTCATGTTCTTAATTCTCATGGTATAGACGTCTTTCAGGAAGGTGGAGCAGCTTACATATATTTTGAGCTTGTCGGAAGGAAAGGAGGAAGCGTCACTCCGGGTATAGTTGACTTCGACGCCAAGAGGAACCTTGATCTGGATGTGGAAGGAGTTATTGAGAGGAGCATTCAGAAAGTTCAGTGGGCTTACAATGTCAGGCCAAGCAAAAACGAGGAAGTGCCTATAGTTATCGGACCATGGGCTATAGCAGGCCTTTTATCCTTCGCACTCTTCCCGGCTTTCAGCGGCGAGAAACTGGTCAAAGAAACAACACCGCTTGGTGATAAAGTTGGCCAGCAGATTGCAAGCGAGATAATCAGCATTGCCGACGATCCGTTCCATGAGCTCAGTATTGCTCCTGTGATAGCCGATGGTGAAGGTGTTCCAACAAGGAGGAACGAGCTTATCAGGAACGGAATCTTTCAGGGCTTTGTTTGGGACAACTACTGGGCAAAAATCAAAGGTGTGAAGAGCACCGGGAACGGTATTCGCGACCTCAGAAGCGGTGGGGTCAGCATTGGCTTCCACAATATGGTTATAGAAAACGGTAGAAAGAGCCTTGATGATATGATAGCAGAAATAGAGCACGGTTATTTTGTGGATGGCTTTCAAGGAGCTCACTCAAGCAACCCGGACAATGGAAACTTCGCTGTTACTGCAAATCCAGCTTTCCTAATCGAAAACGGCGAGGTAGTTGGCTCAAGCGTCTTCCTGATAGCCGGCAATATATATGATCTTCTGAAGCAGGCCTATGAGGTCAGTAAGGAGCTAACAGTAATGCCCGTAATGCAGACGGTAATAACGCCCTACATAGCATTTGAGAACGTGAAGATAGCAGGGAAGTGACTCTGCTTTTATTTTTCTGCTCTGCATCTTTTAGTTTAGTGCTGGATTTCTCACCAGCTGTAAAGGAACCGACGCTTAAGCTCCTCGACTTCCTGTCTGAGCTCTTTGAGTTCAGCCTTTATCCTTTTGTTCTCTTCCCTTAGGGCTTTGAGTTCCGAGATTAATTCCTTCAGCTCGATGTGCTGGCCAGCAACTGGCGGGCGGAGCCCCTTTGGCTTTATGTACTTGTGCATCACTTCCCGTAGCTCATTCAGGTACTTGAATGCTTTTTCCGGATCTGAGGCATGTTTTTTGATGAATTCTTCCATGTCGTCCATGTTTTTTCCTTCTGCTAGCCAGATCTGTGCGTGATTCGGATTATCTGGCCCCCACGCGTCAACAAACTTGGCTGCAACTTTTGCAACCTCTTCTAGTTTGCTTAACTCATCATCTGTTATCTTTCTACCGATGATTTTCTCTGTATGTTTACTCTCCTTTAGTGCCGTTTCAATGAGGTACCAGTTTATGCCAAGCGGGTCATCACTGTGGTGCTTCCATGGCTGTAGGTGGCTATCGACATCTTCTAGTTGAAGGATAGTAAAAACCTTGTGCGGCTTTGTACCGAGGATGCTCGCTGCCGCCTCACCGAATATTTTTAGCCAGAGTGTGAGCTTCGTGGCCTCTGCAAGATCGTGTTTCACTATGGGTTTCGTAGCACCTTTTGATACTCCGAATCCCCTCTCTCTCAATGTCTCTGTACTTCTCCAGCGCCTTCGCTCCCTCTGGGTGGATATACTCAACGAGCTGTCTCCACATCTGGGCCGTTTTTTCACTCATATTGAAGAACCCATTCAGGTACCCCCTTTCCCACATGTCTTTTCCCTTATGCTTTGTGGCAAGTACAATCATGCGGTCTCCCCCATGGAACTTAGGTCTGGTGAGATTTAACGTTTTTCCCAGAAATCCCCGGGGAGGGGGCGGGTTATTTCCCCTACGCCCGCGAAATCCTTCTCAAGATGATAATGTTCTCAGAACTCAAACTCCACGCCGTTCTCGTCGCCCTCCCAGAGGACTATTCGTTTCAGCCTCACACCATCGGGGAGGCGCTTTTCAACCTCCTTGGCAATCCATAGTGCAACGTTCTCGATCGTCGGGTTGTCGAAGAGGGCGTTGAGGTTTCTGTGGTCAAGCTTTTCAATAACTTCAGCAACGAACTTCCTCAGTTCAAGGAAATCCATTACATAGCCGTCCCTGAGCTCCCCTTCAACCGCCACCTCGAGCCTGAAGGTGTGGCCGTGAATCTCCTCGGGCTCTCCATTTATCGCCACTGCATGAGCTGCATCAAACTTGAAGCGTTCAATGATGCGCGATTTCATTCAACCACCAGAAATCACATCGGCATTAATACCTTAAATCTTTGGGATGCCCGTCGTTGTTCGTTTATATCAAATTCTGCATATTTTATGACCAGCTTAATAACCCACCGTAATTTTTAAAACCCGCAGAGCTTATAAGTCAGCATGGTTATTTCTCGGAGGTGGTGGAAGTGGTGAGATATACTGTAACATCGGCGTTGCCCTACGCTAACGGTCCTATCCATGCGGGCCATCTGGCAGGAGCATATCTCCCAGCTGATATCTTCGTGCGGTATCTGCGCCTGAAAGGGGCGGAAGTCATTTACATATGTGGAACGGATGAACATGGTACTCCCATAACATTCAGAGCACTGAAGGAAGGAAAGTCTCCCCGCGAGATAGTTGACTACTACCATGAGCATATAAAAACAACCTTTGAGAGAGCTAAGATAAGCTTTGACTACTTTGGAAGAACTGAACTGCCCGTGCATTATAGAATAAGTCAGGAATTCTTTCTAAAGGCTCTGGAAAACGGCCATCTTGTGAAGAAAATTAAGAAACAGGCTTATTGTGAGCATGATAGGATGTTCCTTCCGGACAGATATGTTATAGGCACCTGTCCCTACTGTGGTGCTGAAAATCAGAGAGGTGACCAATGTGAGGTGTGCGGTCATCCTTTAACACCGGAAGAGCTGATAAATCCCAGATGCAACATCTGTGGAAAGCCCATAACCTTCAGGAATTCGG
Source organism: uncultured Thermococci archaeon (assembly GCA_964487115.1). Classification (GTDB taxonomy): domain Archaea; phylum Methanobacteriota_B; class Thermococci; order Thermococcales; family Thermococcaceae; genus Thermococcus. The sequence continues at coordinate 5,117 of CAZAPD010000067.1, forward strand.
CTCATTATTACATCAAGATGCAGGATTTTGAGGAGAAGCTTAAAGACTGGATTGAAAGGCAGCCGTGGAAACCCAACGTCAAGAACATGGTGCTTGGATGGATTGAAGAAGGGCTTGAGGAGAGAGCAATAACACGCGACCTTAACTGGGGTATTCCAGTTCCTCTGGAAGATGAAGATGTCAGAGGAAAAGTCCTCTATGTCTGGTTTGAGGCTCCAATAGGCTACATCTCAATCACTGTTGAGCATCTGAAGAGAGAAGGAAAGGAAGATGAGTGGAAGAAGTTCTGGCTCAATCTTGATGGGAAAACGCGGATTATACACTTTATAGGCAAAGACAACATACCATTTCATGCAATATTCTGGCCAGCATTCCTCCTCGCATACGGGAAGTACCAAGATGGAGAGAATGAGGCCGAGTGGCTCCTCCCCTACGACATTCCAGCCAATGAATACCTTAACCTTGAAGGGAAAAAGTTCTCTACCAGCAGAAACTGGGCAATATGGGTTCATGAGTTCCTTGATACCTTCCCGGCTGATTATCTGAGGTATTATCTTACTGCTATAATGCCCGAGACGAGGGATAGCGATTTCAGCTTTGCAGACTTTAAAGTGAAGATAAACGAGGAGCTCGTCAACAATCTTGGTAACTTCGTGCATAGGGCTTTAACTTTCGTCAATCGCTACTTCGATGGCGTCGTTCCTGAGAGGGATGAGATTGACGAGCTTGATAAACAAGCCTTTGAAGAAATTGAGAAGACCTTTAATGACACAGGTGAGTTTATATCTAATTATCGCTTCAAAGATGCCCTCAAGCGCGTTATGGAGCTTGCTATTTTTGGCAATCGCTATTTTGACTACCAGAAGCCGTGGAAGACTGCCAAGGCTGACTCCGTGAGAACAGCGACGACGATAAACGTCTCGCTCCAGATAGTCAAAGCTCTTGGAATTCTACTGGAGCCCTTCCTGCCCGATGCCAGCGAGAAGATATGGCACCTCCTCAACCTTGAGGAGCTCAAACGCTGGGAGTTCACGGAAGTCCCTGCAGGACACAGGGTCAGAAAGGCAGAGCCTATGTTCAGAAAAGTTACGGATGAAGATATCATAGCATATATTGTTGGCTACATTGGAAGGGGAAATCCAGAGAGCGCCAGAGCGCTTCTTGAGAAATATTACAAAAGGGAGGATGTGATAAAGGTAGCTAAAGAACGGTTGGGAGATGAGGTCGACTCGGTGCTGAGAAAAATTTATGGTGGGGATTTCATAAAGAAGCCTGAAAAAAAGAAAAAGGATGGTGAAAAAATGAAATACGTTACTTTCGATGAGTTTATGAAGCTTGATTTAAGGGTAGGGAAGATAATCAGCGTTGAGGATCACCCGAACGCAGACAAGCTGTATGTTGTGAAAGTCGACCTTGGGAACGAAGTCAGACAGCTGGTTGCTGGACTTAAAAGGTACTATACCAAGGACGAGCTACTAAACCATTATGTCATCGTCATAACAAACCTTGAGCCTAAAAAGCTCCGTGGTGTTGAGAGTCAGGGAATGCTCTTAGCCGCAGATGACGGGAAGAATGTAGCCCTGCTGATTCCTGATAAAGAAATAAAGCTGGGAGCAAGGATTCGTTAAATCCTTAATTCCACCCAGTTTTCTTTTCTTCCCTTTAGAATCTTCACTAATCCCTTCCTCTCAAGACGCTTGAACATTCTCCATGCCGTTGTCTTTGGAATACTGAGGGCCTCCCGCACCTCGGCTTGACTCGCCCTTCCACCTTTGTCAAAGATATACAACAGAGCCCGCTTTTCTTCGTCGTTTAGATCAAGGCCATCCAGTCTCGTCATGAATTCCGGTCTGCTTAGTTTGGGTCTTCTTTTCTCTTTGGATGTTCTTTTCAGTTTATATCCGAGGAATACTCCAGTGACCATTAGTATTCCAAGAAGTCCAAAGAGCAGGTGCTTTCCCGAATTATCCGATTCTTGATGCCCTCCGCTGGAAGTCTGAGTGTATGAGAGGACGTAGGATATGCTCTGGTTTCCGGGAGGCATGGTTATCTTATTCTGAGCTATTGAAAGTGGGATATCGCTCAGGTCGACCACCACACTGTTATTGGGCAAAATGACGGTAAAACTGTAGTTTGAGGATACTTTAAGCGTCCATACAAGTCCCTCTTTGGATGTCAGGTCAGGTGTGTAGTAGGAGACATCTATTATCTGGGCGTTTCCGGGATATATGATAGCACTTCCATTTTCAATCTGGAAGTTGAGGGGATTTCCATTCTCATCTTCAACAAAAAAATTGTCATAATGCCTCCCCAACAAAGGTAACTCAATTTGAGCAGCATACTCTGAGGGAATAAGCTCATATTCAACCTTAACATAACCATCATCATAAACAGTAAGGGCTACAGAAGACATTGTAAACTGAGCACTAACCACATTAAAGAAAATCAGCGTGATCATTATAGCAACTAAGGGCATGATTTTTTTCATTTAATGACCACCTCCTAAATATAAAAAGGAAAACTCAAGCGTGGGCAATAATAAATTCCTCGACTCTATGAATCAAGCCGAGGGCTATTGCAAAGTGCATCTTAGCATCGGCAGGTCTATGGTGCTTCAGAAGTTCTACTCCAAGCTTGAGCTCTTGAACTGCAGTTCTGAGCTGTAGATGTGCCTTTCTTGTATCAATACCCTTCTTATCGAGTTCATTCAGGGCTTTACTGTCTTTTTGTATTCTACCGCCCATCTCCCTCAGGAATGCTTTGAGGTCTTTTAGCTTTTCATCAAGTTCCTTTTCTCTTGCTTTTCTCATGATAAATTCTATACTCCTGTGGAAGTCCATTATTGTCTTCCTGTTTTCATTCATTACATTCAGGGCTTCCTGCCATTTTCCTTCATCTGCAAGTCCTTTGACTTTTTCATAGACAGCTTTAAAGGCGTTCAGTCTTTTTTGCAGCTCTGTAGTATTGTATCCCCGCTCATTACCTATTCTGATAGCTTTTTGGACGATTTCAATTCCTTTCTCCCCCCTGACCAGAAACTCCTTAACAATTTTGTCGGCGTTCTTATATGCAAGTTCCTGCCTTACCTTCTTCAGTTCTGAGTCAAGCTGAACCTTCTTCTCCCTTGCAACATTGAGGTCTTCTTTTGCTTTTTCAAAATTCTTTGCCTTTAAATCATCGAGCACAAGCTTGTATGCATCTCTGGTTTCGTTGTATAGAGAGGTTAGGTTGCTAACATCTATACCCTGCCTCTGGGCGATTCTGATTGTTTTCTCGACCATCTTGAAGTATTCCATCATTCTTGCAGCTTCAGTTCTCATGTGCTCCCTTATATTCTCAACCTTTTTCCGCCCTTCTTTGAGCTGTATAAGTGCAGCCTTATAGAAATGCATTGCCGTCAGGCTGTCAAGTATTGAATTGTAGTAGTCACCTGTTTTGTATTCATTTACTGCCCTCTTCTTGTACTCCCCGGCCCTCTGATAATTTAGCAGAATACTTGAATTTTCTGGAAGTTTGTCTTTTATCGGCTCTATTCTTTTCTCAGCGAACTTACTGAGCCTCTGAAGCTGATCAACAAGCTGTTCAGCTATCTTCATCTCTCTCGTTGAATTATCAAGCTGTAAGTTTGGGTTGGTGCTGGTAGTGTTCTCTGCCGCCATGCTCAGGGGAATCACACTCCCCACCAGCAACAGGGCCATAACCAGGGCACTCCACTTCATGCACATCACCAGTTGTGATTATGAACTCAACCTATATTAGGAACCCGGCGGAAAGAACGTTCCGGATCGTTCCACTGTTGTTTTTAAGCCCTCTGAAAGCTTTTAAGGTTTTGACCATTTATATCTTATCTCGAAACCGTCAAACACGGGTGAATTACGGATTTCATTTCTCCCTCATGTTGAGTTAAGCTCTTCCTCTCAACATCATTTCTTGCATTTGACCTAATAAATTTGAGCCTTAAATTATCATCCTGATGGCAATCAAAATCAGGATTCCTGCAAAGCCCAGCTTTAGCTTTTCCGGTTGTATCCTGTGGGCAAGTTTGGCTCCTATGTATGCCCCCATCATGAGCCCGGGTGCAAGCAGAAGAGCCGTTCCTAAACTAACCTGCCCGAGTCTGTAGTGCTCATATGCACCAGCGAGAGCTGTAAAAAAGATGGCGACGCTGGAAGTTCCGATGGCGTATCTCACAGGGACACCTATCATCGTATGGAACAGGGGCACGTTTAGTATTCCCCCGCTTATTCCGAGCAGTCCCGAAATGAATCCTGCAAAGATTCCAACGATAGGAACATTCCTGTAGTTTATGGATGAAACCTCAGGAGTGCATTTTTCTCTTGAGGCTCGAATGAGTTCGTAAGCCAGATATATAAGCATCACTGAAAAGATTATTCTCAGGAGGTCTTCATTTATGAATATAGTTAAATAAGCCCCGAATACTGCGGCAGGGACTGAAAAGAGCTCCTTGAGTGCAGCGACCTTCAGCAAAACTCTACCCTCGCGTAAATGTGTAAAGGCTGAGGTAAATGAGCTCATGGTTATGCAGGCTAAACTCGTCCCTATCGCAAGGTGAATCGGCAGGCCTATCAGCGTTAGAGCAGGGACAATGAGAAAGCCACCGCCGATGCCAAATAGGCCGGCTATGATCCCTATGCTAAGCCCAAGTATGAAATCAATGAAATAGCTAAACATGAATGGAACTCGGTGGTGGTGTTAAAAATTCTTCCGATGTGAAAATTTTCATATCTCTGACGGAAAGAAATGAAAGGACTATGGAACGGTGAATCCAAGTCCTTTAAGTATCATTCTCAACGCCAACAGTGCCATCACGACGGCAAA
>CAZAPD010000068.1:0-5726 GCA_964487115.1 uncultured Thermococci archaeon
AAAATCCTCAAAATCTTCCCAGGCATCGGCGAACTCACAACACCCCCACCAACCACCACAGAAGACGAAACCGAAACAGACACTGGAGGTCTCGGAGATGCTGAAATTCCGGCCTGTGCAGTGCTTGTGCTTTCTATCTGGGGTAGGTACTTGAGAGCGCTTATATCAGCTCCTTCAATACCCACCTCATATTCAACTCCGTTGATATTTATCTTGAGTATTTGTCCTTTTGGCTTCTCACGCACCGGTTCCAGCTTTCCTTCTCTCCTGAGCTTGAAGAACTCCAAAGCAACCTCTGGGAAGAGGCAGTATGTAAGAACATCCTCTTCCTTCTCTAAATAGCCGAGTTCTTCAAGTTTTTTCCTGCATTCTTCAAGCTTAGGTTTGAGCAGCTCTCCTGGTCTGCAGGTTATCGGTTTTTCATCTCCAAGGATGAGCTTCTGTATCTCTTCTTTTATTGGGGCAGGCGGTCTGCCGTAGAGACCTTTCACATAATTCTTGGTTTCTTCATTTATCATCTTGTATCTCCCAAAGAGGATGTTGAGAACTGCTTGTGTTCCGACTATCTGGCTGGTTGGAGTTACCAATGGAGGCCATCCGAGATCTTCTCTGACCCGGGGAATCTCTTCAAGGACTGCATCCAGTTTGTCAAGTGCTTTCATTTCCTTAAGCTGGGATATCAGATTCGAGTACATGCCTCCCGGAACTTGGTACCTGAGGACATAGGGATTTACCATAAGGGCCCTCTTGCTGAGTAAACCCCAGTATTTTTCTTCTAATAAGGTTTTCAGATAGCGCGACACCTGGTGGATGAGGTCTCTGTTCAAATGAGAACCAACGGCCTCAGGTAGAGCGTGCCAGATAGTCTGTATGCCCGGTTGTGCTGTTCCAAATGCTAAGGGGCTTATGGCAGTATCTATGAAATCAGCCCCAGCTTCTACAGCTTTTAAATAGGTTGCCACGGCCATTCCAGTTGTTGAATGTGTATGCACGTTGATGGGAACACCATAGGTCTCCTTTATCTCGCTCACCAGTTCATAGGCTTTCCATGGCGTTAAGAGTGCAGCCATATCTTTGATCGTAATGACGTCAACGTCAAGTGCGAGGAGCTCCTCCACTCTCTTCATGTAATACTCCAGCGTGAATATCTTGCCTGTTGTGTAGCATATTGCTCCCTGAACCTCGGCTCCCACTTCTTTGGCTGTTTTTATTGCCAGTTTCATGTTTCTGACATCGTTGAGGGCGTCGAAGATGCGGAATATATCTATACCGTTTTTATAGGCCAGTTCAATGAATTTCTTGACGACATCATCAGGATAATGTCTGTAACCAACGACGTTCTGGGCTCTAAGTAGCATTTGAAGCTTTGTTTTCCTTATGCGTTCCCTCAGGAGTCTTAGTCTTTCCCATGGGTCTTCACGGAGGTATCTTATGGCCACGTCAAAAGTAGCGCCTCCCCACACTTCCATTGAGTAAAACCCTATCTTATCCATCTTTTCTGCAATTTTCACCATGTCCTCTGTACGCAGGCGGGTTGCTATCAGGGATTGGTGGGCATCTCTAAAGGTAGTGTCTATTACTCTGACCATACTAATCACCTATATGGAGAACGTTTGGAGGAGAGCATATATATTTTGTCTTGTTATGGGTTACATCGAAGAATAGAAAGCAGAAAAAAAGAGAAATTAAATCAATCCCTCGGCCTTTGCTGCCTCTTCTGGATCCTCGTTACGGTGGATAACCCTGAGAAGGGCTTTTATGAGTGGCTCCGGGTTTTCACGCTGGAAGATGTTTCTACCTACAACAGCTCCAGCACCACCTGCCTCAACGACGTCATAGACAACTTTTAGGAAGTCAACGGGATTCTCAGTCTTAGCTCCTCCACTTAAGAGAACAGGAACTCCTGCGGCAGCATCAACGACCTTTGCAAAGGTCTCTCTTGATCCAGTCCAGTAGGTCTTTATCATATCGGCACCACTTTCAACGGCTGCCCTCGCTCCGTACATCACGACACGATAATCCTCCTTTTTACCATATCGCTCGTTTATGTAGGGCCCGCGTGGATAGGCGAACTGAACCACTGGAAAGCCCAGATCATGGGCATAGCTTGCTATCTCTGCGAACTGGCGCATCATAGCATCTTCCTGCGGTGAACCCCAGTAGACGGTTGCAGCTACTGCATCAGCACCGAGCTTTATTGCATCTTCAACAAAGCCCAGCTGGCTCTGGAGAAATTGCTCATCCTTTGGGCGGAGGTTGGTTTTGCTCGTGAGCTTTATCATCAACCCGCGATCGGTTTTAACCTCACCGCCTGCTATTCTTACGAGGCCAGGCAGCATCATAACACCATCAATGCCAGCCCTCATGACTTTCCTGATGATAACCTTAGGATTAACATGTTCCCAGACTGGTTCAAAGTCAGTTGGCCCATGCTCGAAACCGTGGTCCATTGCAAATATCAGTGCCTTTCCGTCCCTACGGAAGAATCGTCGGAGTCTTCTTCTTATCCCAATACTCTGATATGCATCCATTCTAATCACCGGGAGTGATATCATGACATGAGGATTTAAGCTTTTCTTTTCTGTACTGCAGTTTCTTTAAGAATGCATTCAGATTATTGATGGTTTCTTTTTGGATTCCTCAGCTTTTTCTTAGTCCAACCTAAGTTTGAGCCCCTGACATAGAGTGTCGTCCTATGCTTCGTAACTACTGTCTGATCATTTGGACTCATTAAATCGTTCTTCAAGCTTATCTTGAGTTAAATACTCATTCTTTAAGGTTACTGGGATATATGGATTCTTAACTTTTCTTTGCAATAGATCAGTTACAATCATGCTGACAATAGCCATTTTTTTGCTAATTCATCAATAAGCTTCACTTTTTGTTAGTTTTCTATGATTGTTTATTAAATTTTACTTTCCTATTATCCCATAAATATAGGCCTCCGGTTACGAATAATGCATAGAGGAGACCAATTTTTATATCTCTCCAGAAGAATCCCCAAATAGTAAAGATGATCACAAAAATTAATGGGATAAATGTTTCATAGTATATCACCCCAGAGCTTTTTTAAAAAGATCATAAACCATATTAATAACCTCCATCTGGTGTTCTCTTCCATGCAGATTTTTGGATTGCTTTAGCAGGACCTACCAACCCCACTCCAGTGTTGTTTAGATGTGTGTTTCAACTCAGTTGTTATGAAGGTCAAAGACCGTGAATGTGTAATTGCTTGTCCACTGGAACCACCATCTAGTCAACGTTCCCTAACCATCATATTCTCGTCAGCAACGAATTCCTTCACGGAAACCTCATCAATACCATGCCCTTTTGTCTGTTCACGTTTGACATTGATCACGAAAATCCATGAGGCCAAGATACTCCCTCCATAGATTATCGAAAGATAATTAGCACACTGGGTTATATAAACAGCGGCAGAGATTAAGGGAAGATACCTAAGTGTAAATATCGCCAACTGCTCCAATTTCCTGTTCAGGATTGCAACGAGATGGACAATTCCCCAAATCCACAGAAGGACTAAGCTCCATCTTCCTGAAAGGAACCACGCACCTTCAAGGGCTGAAATTCCACCAATGGCCATCAAAAGCGGAATAGGAACGCCCCGTCTCATTAGGCCTTGTTTACCCATAACCTCGTACATTAGGATCCTGTTCCATCGGATGTAAATCCAATAATTCCTTGAAGTCGGAAGAACTAAGATGACAAACCACGCAATAAAGAGCGGTGGAAGGGCGGAAACGTGCGGAGGATTTGCCAGAAAAGCCAAGATTTGAATGATCGGAATAGATAGTATAACGTAGCCTGACGCGGCCCTATTCCAATTCCGTTCCTTGATTAGAAATATCAGGAAAAGGAAAAACGCAAAGGGAATTATCCACCATCCACAGGTTTCTAAAGTCATTTCGATCACCCCACAGTTTGATAGAGACTCACCACAAAGGAGATTAACCCTGCCGTCACCAATACCGGCGAGTCAACAACCAGACTCACTGTGGTTGCAGCACATCCTCCCACGAACACTGCTGAACTTGTTGCCGCTTGTACTGAATTCTGAGTTATTGTACCACTTCCAATTCCTATAAACTCTTTCCCATTTATCCTGTAATGCAGTTCAACTGTGAAATTGCTCCATAGAGCCCAGTTTCTGGATCATATACATTGATTTCTCCTGTATTCCTCTGGAACTCTAAGGTGCTATATCCTTGCGGAGGAACTGAAATGTAAGTGTATATAAGGTGATGCTCTCTGTCTATACCTGTAGAGATATACAGGTCATCGCATTCGAATGCTATTTGTTGTAATCCGTTTCGTTGCTTGGTTTCACCTCAACCCTCACCTCGCTCCAGTGAACTCCCCCATCCGTTTTTCGTTTTGCCCCATAATTTGTAGCAATTTCTTACTGTCCACTGGTATGTAATCCCTGTCAAGCCGATGCTAAGTAGAAATAGCGTCAGGAAGAATTCTGAGGATTCGTCAACTAAGGGAAGGTTGGGTAAACCACTAATGGAAAAGTACAGTACAAAAAGAGAGAACGCCTATCTGATCCTCCCCCTGTTCCAGAGATGTATGGATATCCCAGTAAATGCGATACTAGCCAATGCTTACAATTACGAGGGTTCAAGCTCTTTCCAATTAGACATATCCCAACTACAAACAGGAATGCCACTAAAGAACCAATTATGGTTTTAATGGCACTCCAGACTCTAAAATACCAAGCTTGGTAGAACAAAGAAGAAAGAACCAAAAAATACACATGAAGCTGAGAGCATTCCTTCCCACCATCTCCAATCCCCCTTATGTATGTTCAAGAATCCAAGGCTTAGCTAGGTATTCCAAAAGATGCCCAACGTATCCAGATTTACCTTGATACTAACACTCTTTCCAAAAATGTTAATATTGCCGATATTGAAGCTTATGACAGTATCATGCCTCACTACTGCTGCAATACTGAAGATGATAGAATAAACAAAAATAGCAAAAGATGGAATTGAGGATTTCTTGTGATCAATCTTATCATTAACCATCATCTGCTATTAGGTTGCTATTCCTGCATCATTTGTTGATTTGTTGGTCTCAAAAGTTTTAATGCACCGAGGATGTGAATTGTGCCAAAGGCTAAAATTGCCAATGTTTGGAAAGGTGACTCTGTAAATGTCAGTAGCATCCCACTCCAGAACAAGAGGAGATAAGTCATTATCTGCCCTTCCACTTACTTGTAAGCTGTACAATCAGATAAAACGCAACACTCACTAAGACAATTCTTGATGAAAATGCTAAGTATATTAATGCTCCAAGGGTCAATCCATCCACCAGATGAAGAGGTCTTAATGCCTTGGCGAGTATTAGGAATCCAAAGATTACAAGCCAGACAAATATGCTACTTTTTGTTCCTGCCATTATTGTACTCCAGAATAAGAGAACATAGGGCAAGCCTAAATAAAGATTCAGCAGATACTCAAGCCGCTTCTGCTCAAGGGCACTAAATGTAGCAAAGTATACTAACATAAAAACAAGCAACAACACAGGAATAAAACTAAAAGAAAGGCAGGAATTTCCCCAAAATTCATGACTCATCCCCTACTATCAAATTGTCATTCTCTTTAAATTATCTTTGTTTTTACTTTTTCTTTCTTTTTATGTCATCCGTTGGAGTCAGTAGTTGCCAGATGAATTCTAATGCTAAAACAAACACTACTGCAAATACT
>CAZAPD010000069.1:0-4579 GCA_964487115.1 uncultured Thermococci archaeon
ATGGCGCGGTCGCCGATGAGCTCGTTGTTAGGCCACTTGTGCGGCAGAGCAACGCCCTTCTCGGTGCTGACCTTGAGGGCCTTGACGAGCCTGAGTATCTCGTCCCAGTCCCTGCCGACCTCGGCCGGGTAGTAGACTATCGCGCGGATGACACCCTTGTCGTCGACGATGAAGACCGCCCTGGCGGTTATCGTTGCCCCGCTCGGAATCATGCCAAGGGCCTCGGCGAGGTCGCCGCGGTCGTCCGCTATTACCGGGAAGGTTATTTCCTCTCCAAGGTTCTCCTTAATCCACTCCATCCACTTGAGGTGGCTGAAGACCTGATCAACGCTCAGCCCGATGGGCTCGACGCCGAGCTTCCTGAACTCCTCAGCCCTCTTCTGCATCGCGTAGAACTCGGTTGTACAGACCGGGGTGAAGTCAGCCGGATGACTGAAGAGAACGAACCACTTACCCTTCTCGGTGAAGTAGTCCGGCAGCTTTATCCTGCCGTGCGTGGTGTTGACCTCAACCTCCGGAAACTTTTCTCCTATCACTACCATTTTCTATCACCTCATTTTTTGTTTTCATTATAAACCTTATAGGTTCGAATATATAAACTTTTCGGTTCGTCTAACGGTATTAATTTTGCTGAATATCCAAGAATGAATTTTAAGAGGTTTAAGGACGACTATGCAAAAAGTGTCCGTTGTTGGTTGTCATAATGCAAGATCAGATAGCAATACATTGTCAGAAATCTCGAAAAAATCCATTTTTATCTCAAATCTTCCTGACATCCACCCATGTTGAATGGTACGCCGAGCCGTTTCCGTACTTTTCGACGGTTTTATCACTTGTCAGAAAGTTTGCATTCCAGCCGAGAAGTTTTACCCAGAAGGCCTTGTAGAGCAATATCACTCCCTCCGGAACGTCTTCGCTGAGCCTCGCCGTCGTTTTTATCTTGCCGTAATCGTTGAAGACCTCGACGGTGTCACCATCGCTGATTCCCCTTTCCCGCGCATCGGATGGGTTGATGTAGAGGTTCGGGTCGATCATGCCGTGGGTGTTGTGGTACTGGCTCGTTATCGTCATCCTGTGGGTTGGCGTGAGGAGGCGGAGCGGATATTTATTTTCGGGCCTCACATACTCGGGAAATGGACTCAGGCCGCGCTCAATGGCACGCCGGGAGTAGAACTCGATCTTCCCGCTCGGTGTTTTCCACTTTCTCGGCCTCTCTGGAACTTTGACGAAACCCTTAGCCTTCAGCTCCTCCCAGCTAAGACCGTTGATTTCAAGGACTTTTCTTATGACCTCCTCGTCGCTCTCGTAGAGGCATGGATTTTCAATCCCCAGGGCTCTCGCGAGGAGTCTTGTAACTTCGCTGTTGCTCTTCCCGTAGAGCTTTGCAACTGGCTCGTTTAAGGCCATGTAGCGGTGATAGTAACTGTCCGCTATGTCAAAGCGTTCGAAGAATGTGTTTGCCGGCAGCACCACGTCCGAGTAGAGCGCTGTGTCAGTTAGGAAGATCTCGTGGGTAACCACGAAAACATCGTTCTCAACCAGTGCTCTTCTCAGCCTGTTCTGATTTGGCAAACTCGCAAGGGGATTGGAGTTGTAGATGTACAGAAACTTTATCTCGCTCCGCTCGATGTACTCGGCCAGCTTCATTTGGGGGATTCTCCTGGCGGGCTTTATTCTCAGGAATGCGCCTTCCGCGTAGCTTTTATCTACCGTCTTCATGTCATAGATGAAGCCGAAGCGGTGCCCTACCAGCGCGGGGAGAATTGAAATCGCCCTAACGGCTTCGCCGCCCGCCAGAGAGCGTTGGAAGCCGTAGCCTATGTGTATTACGCCTTTCTTCTCGGCAAAGTCTCTCGCGGAGGCTTTGATGTTCTCTATAGATATGCCGGTTTCCCGGCTCACATAATCAAGCGATAATGTTTTTACATAATTCTTTAATTCTTCAAAACCGTAAACGTTCTCGCGGACGAAGGCCTTATCGTAAAGCCCCTCCTCGATGATGACCTTCGCAATGCCCAAGGCAAAGAGAATATCCGTATCGGGCTTTATTTGATAAAACCTGTGGGAGCGCCTGGCGGTTTCGGTTCTTACAACATCAACCGTCCATATTTCGAGTCCGTGCCGTTTCGCCAGCATAAAGCCGTGCAGGTTCGTCCAGAATGCGTTTATCCCCCAGTAAACGATAAGCCTCTGGTCTCTGAGCTTTTCGGGGTTCATACCAACTGCCGTCCCGTAAACATCCCTCAGCGCTTCCTGCCCGGCCCTGTCGCAGATTCCGTAGCCGAGGGTCGAGGCGTTCAGGTAGTGGAAGAGCCTGAGCGGGAAGGAATAGTTCACCACTCCCCTGTCGCCGGCATATTGATAAACCAGAACGCTCTCGCTTCCGTGTTCATCGATGGCTTCCCTTAACTTTTCCGCCACCAGTTTTATAGTTTCCTCCCAGCAGACCTCTTTAAATTCTCCGCTCCCGCGCTCGCCGGTTCTGATGAGCGGAGCCCTGAGGCGGTCTTCTGCATGGAACCATTTGGGGAGAAGTGCACCCTTGGGACAGAGAAAGCTGGAGGTTATTGGATGCTTTGAGTTGCCCCTCACTCTGAGCTTCCCGTTCCTCAGCTCGCTCACCATCGAGCAGGTGTCGTAACAGTCCCGCATGCAGACGGAGAAGGGCATGAGTATCACGGGTTTATTATTATCCTATCAGCCGCGTCTCTTTCTCTGAGGATTTCTCCTATTGATCTGGGCAGTGTCACAAGATCTCCTGACCTAAAGGGACCATATTCATTCATATTCTCATCCAGAATCTTCGGCAGGTCTATTTTGATAAGATATGCTTCCCTATAGCCGGACCTGTGCTTTCTTTCCTCACGGATTTCTTCCCTGCCCATTTCAATTTTAGCAGGCACGCTTTCTACAGGAATGTTTTCACGATTTATAAATGCACTTAAAATCCGGAATATCTTCTTTTCTTCGTCTGTCAGTTCGTAGGGTTTCCCTTCAATAGCCAAGTCAACTATCTTGTGCAGTCTTATTCTGATTATTTCCCTCATGATCCTCTCGGCTATGTGGAGCTGGGCATTGTAAAGCCTTCCTTCAACGGTGTCGCCCCGTTCCTGTGAGGATTCTGCTCCAAGCTCAAGAGCCTTGATGAGGCTGTCAAATTCCTTATAAAATTCATCATCTAATGATACAAGCTCTGTCGATGAAAGCTCGGCCTCTAAGAGTTCTCTGAGCTTTGCTATATCCATGTTCTCACCTTAGAAAAATGAAAGAAAATCAATCCTCCACACGGGGAGCGAGCAGGAAGGTTAGCTTCCCTTCGTCCCTTATGGGATAGTCCATCTGGAGTGGCATTTCCGTGCCGAACTGGATTATAACCTCATCTGCCTTTCCGATTCCCTTGACCATATCCGCCAGATAGCTAATTCCATAGGCGCTCCTTGTTTCCTCCTCTACTTCAAGATCGAGAAGACCTTCATCCTCAAGGGTAAGTTTTATTTCAACTTCTTGGGTTTCCCCTTCCGCTTTTATTATGAATTCGTTCTCCCTTGCTATGAACTTGAGGCTGTCGCTGACGAGAGAGCCATCTTTGACTGCTTCTTTCAGAACTTCACCGAGAACCACTGCTTTGGCGGTAAATGGTAGTTCTGGAAGTTCGAGCTCAAGCTCCTCAACCTCTATGAGCGGAAGTTTGAAGGTTCTTTTAGCCGTCCCCTCGAAAATTACTTCAAGGAAGTTTTCTTCTCCCTTTTTCAGGATAAGAGTATCTTTGCTCTTCCCCCTTTTCAGTATCTTCTTGAAGTGATCCATGTTTATTCCGATAGTCTCCTCCTCTCCTACCTCATACTTGCTGAAGATGGTTTCAGGGAGATTTAAATCGATGAGAACAACCCTGCTCGGATCCATCGCACGCATTGAAATTCCTTCCTCCGTAACCTTAAAAGCTGCTTCATCAATCAGGTTGCTTGCCGTGGCAATCAGATCGGCGAAATCCTTGGCACCATCAAAAACTATCTCAAACGTCATCTTCCTCCCTCCTCAATATATCAAGCATCAACCTAACTCTTTCTTTTCCACGGAATAAATAAGCTTTTCCATTATTCACTTCAGGTGTTCTCTTGTATGCCTCATCGAGTTCTTTGAGTGCCTTCTCCACAAGGCGTTTCAGAACTTCTCTCTCCATCAGGAGCACCTACTCGTAGCTTCTCCATACATGCCCACATTTGGTGCACTTGTAGAAGATTGTGCTCGGCTCATCGCCAGCTCTCGTCTGGAGCTCCCACCAGTAGGCAGTGTCGTTGCCGCATTTTGGACAGGTTATTTTTGTAGTTGGTAGAGTTTTGATATCCTGCTCAACAACGATTATCCCTTCATCAGGCTTGTGCTTCACTTTCTGAGTCATTTTATATCCCTTAGCATCCTCTGGATTGATTGGCTCCTCATAGCCGCAGCTCCTGCACACGAAGACTTTTCTTTTCCTGTCAGGGAGCATGATGCTTCCACATTTGGGACAGAACTTGACCATTTTTCTCACCCCTTTAGCCGAGGGAAGGGTATGTTGCAAGGGGATAAAAAGTTTTGC
>CAZAPD010000070.1:0-14541 GCA_964487115.1 uncultured Thermococci archaeon
GACGAGCATTTTGTCCATTCCTTTTGGTCCGAGGGTTGTTCTGACTGTTTCTGCTATGATTCTTGCGGCGAGAATGTTTAATCTTTGAGCATCCCTTCCAACATACCTCTGAGTCCCCTCCGGCAAAATAACAACAGGCTGTCCACTCAATTGTGCCATTTGACATTCCTCCTTTCCAAATCAATTTAGCAAAAACGCTTCGTTAGTGCTATATAAAAAGTTTTGGGTCAAAAATATCAACATAATAACATAAAATTGATAATATGACAAAATATTGGGGGAGATACTCAAAAACATATTTAAGACCAGAGTACAAATGGGTTAGGGTGGGAACATTGGGGTTACCTCTTAAATATGGAGTAGATTCCAAAAATGTGAAGGAAATCCTTAGGAATCTCAAGGAATATGGCCTCATCGATGTTGATGTGGAGAATGCAGCTTCTATATTTGATGATTTACTGCGAGATGAAGGGGAGAAAATACGCTATGCCCTTCAGCTCATAGAGGAAAATGGAATTGACTCGGCACATCTTGTTGTTATTGGGAATAGAGGAACTATTGTGGTTAAAATTGGAGGTGTCGTTTTGATACGGGCGGAAATTAAGGAATATAAAAAGCTTATCAGAGATTTTAAGCTGGAAGCAGAAAGGTGATAAAATGCAGCTTATAAAACAAGGTGCAGAGGCAAAGATATACCTTGGAAGTTTTGGCGAAGTATTTGGGGCTAACCTACTTGGGGATGAAAAGGTAATTATCAAACACAGGATTCCAAAGCGCTACCGTATAAAGGAGATAGACCTAAAGCTCAGAAAAGAGCGAACGGTTAGGGAAGCCCGGATTCTACACAGAGCAAAAGAGTTTGGTGTGAACTGTCCTTATGTTTATGAGGTCGACATGAAGGATATGAGAATAGTGATGGAGTTCATAGATGGCGAGCGTTTGAAGGAGCTTTTAGAAGAGATTCCAATAGAAGAGAGGCTAAAACTCTGTCGGGAAGTTGGGCGACAGATTGGAAAGCTCCACGAGGCGGGTATAGTCCATGGTGATTTAACCACCAGCAACATGATACTCCGCGGTGGAAAGGTTTACCTGATAGACTTTGGACTGGCAGATTTTGATCAGACCCTTGAGGCCAGAGGTGTTGACCTGCACCTACTCAAGCGCGCTATGGAGAGCACTCACTACAAATGGTTTGAGAAGGCATTTGAGGCAGTTCTGGAGGGTTATGCCGAGGTCAGAGGCAGGGAGAAGGCTGAAGAGATCAAGGGAAAGATTGAGGAAATAGAGAGCCGCGGCAGATACAGGGAAAGGAGATGGACTGGCTGAGATTGATGCCCATATCTTTCGAAGGTCAGGTTTAGCGGATAAAAATCATCACCAAGAATTCCTTTCACTCCCTGAACGCATTCAACACCTTTCTAAGGATTTCCTTCTCTTCTTTATTTCCCTTCTTTGTTAGACTTTCAACAATTAGTTCTGGGGTACTTCTACCTAAACGGCCAAAATTAGGTTGTCTATCGACAATGAGGTTAAAATACTCATCGAGTCCTTTTGCCTCGATTCCATCAATTCTGGCAAATGGGAGCTCTCTCTTTAATTCTTCTCCCAGATGGGATACGATAACTACATAAAATCCCTTTTCGTGGGCTATTTGTAAAAGCTCCCCAATTATCTTAACGGCTGCTCCGGGTTCTGTTATGGCCTCAAATTCATCTATTAAAATAAGCTTTTTCCCTGAACCCTTAAGTGCACGCACGAAGGATTTTAAAGCCGTCTCAAAAGCTCCAGCTCCATAATGGCTCCTCTTTCGCCTGAAGAAGAACAGCTCGTCCAGTGGTTCAATCCAAGCTTTTTTGGCTGGAACTGGAAATCCCATGTGTGTTAAGATTACGATTTGAGAAATAAGTTCCAGAAGAGAAGTTTTTCCACCGCTATTAGCTCCAGTGAGGATGACGATGCTTTCTCCATTTACTCCATCAAAGCTCCATGGTATTTTTCCGACGGCATAGCTAACCGGCTGGGGGTTTTTAATGAAGATATGCCTTCCGTTGAGGAATCCAACTCCTTCCGGGATTAACTCAGGGAAAGTGAAGCCCTCTGTAAATTCTTTAACTGCCCTCAAAAAGTCCAGCTCATAAACTCTGGTGAGTTCTTCCTTTAGTTTAGGTAAGTGGGGAAGAATTTTCTGAAGAACTTCTCTGCTTCTTAGATAAAGCTCGAGTTTGAGTTCTTTCTCCATAGCTTGTCTCAGGAGTTCAACCCTCTCTGCGGGAATACCAACAGGATATAATTCCTCATGGGAGAAAAGTTCCACTGTAATTCCAAGTTTTTCACTCAGTTCCTTCTCTGTTCTGTTAATGTCCTCGAGAATTTCATCCTCAATCTCACCAAAGTGTCTAAAAATTGCCTCGTAATTCCCAGCTTTCAGTTCATTCAGGAAATTAAGGAGGTCTTTCCCTGTGAGGGTTAGGCTAAATTTTTCAAGCTTTTTGGCAATCTTCTTATTAAGTTCATGCTCTTTTTCGGTGAGAATTTCTTCAAGGTCATCAAGGAGTGTTCTTCTCTTCATAACCTCTTCAAGCTCATTTATTTCCCGGAGAATTTCGCTTGCAACGCTCTTCTCCCCGGTGAGCTGGCCTATACTCACGAGGGCTTGAAGCGTCTCTCTGTTCTCCCATAGAGGCATGATGTAGAGCTCGGGGGCTACATCCGAAGGGGTAAGCTCAACGTCGATGCCGTAGCCAACGGTGCTGAGGACGAGGGGATAGCCTTCGGCATCTTCAAGGCTCGTCGAGACCTCACAGAGGTTTAAATTCTCCGCTTTTTCAAGCTCACTCTCATCGACTATCAGAACCCTGTCATGGAGGAAGTCGCGCCTGAATTTTATAGGCCGAACCTTCGAGAGATATTTCCTGAGTTCAGGCCGGATTTTCGACAGGTTCTCTTTGAAATACGCCTGTCTACGGAGGATTTCATCCCCCTCAGAAACCGGTTCAAACTCCTCCAGAAAAGCCGAGCTTCCAGGAAGGACTAACCGCTTCTTTATTTCATCGCGGATGGCCTTGTATATGACCCTCGCCTCGGGATTTAGCTTGAGTGTCATCGTTCAAGAAATTGGCTGAAGTCTAAAAAAACCTTCCGACATTCACCCTCTCACGCCAGCACACTTCATCAATTATCCCTGGGAAATTTTATAAGACTCCTTAGGCCCAGCTACCACTTCAGAATATGGGCGCTGGAGTTCGATAGCGGGAAGTTCGCGGAAGGCCTGAGGCGGAAAGATATTCACGTCGCCGAGCTGAGGGAAGACTGGGATGTCGAGCTCACGGTCGATGCTTTTCTTGCGTCGACCTTTGGAGAGTACGTTTATCTCATGAAGTTCAAGGACGGGATCAAACTGCTAGCAAGAACCACCGACCCTCTTACGAAGGAATTCAAGCCCAAAGAAAACGCATACCTAGTGAAGAAAGAGGGAGCGCTGAAAAAGCTCATCCTAATCCAGACTTCAACGATGATGAAGATACTGATGGCCTTCCAGCCCTTTGTCATCTGGGTGCCCCTTGTATTCGGCCTTCAGTATTTAGACGAGAGATACCCGTTCGCAGGTTTCTTCCTCGTGCTTCTGGGCTTCTTTCTCAATGATCTGCTTAAAATCCTCGAATATTTTATCCTGGGATACTGCAGGGAATGAGAAAAGAAAGACCTCAGCCTTCTCCCTTCACCTTCTCCACGACGTGAACGTCTTCGATCCTCGTAAACGGATACTGACCCTGCTCGTCCTTCTCGACGGCCTTAACCATGTCCCATATAGTCAGCAGCGCGAGGGTTACCCCCGTCAGGGCCTCCATCTCAACCCCTGTCTTGTAGTGTGCTCTCACCTCACATGTTGCTTCAATGTAGTCCTCGCCAAACGTGAATGTTATATCAACGCCGGTTAACGGTATTGGATGGCAGAGCGGAATCAGCTCAGGCGTCTTTTTGACGGCCAGAATTCCAGCAATCTGTGCCGTTGCAATAACGTTGCCCTTCTTAGTCTTCCCGGCTTTTATCAGCTCTATAGTCTCTGGCTTAAGCTTTATTCTGCCCTTCGCTACAGCCTTTCTGAAGACTTCCCTCTTGTGCCCGACCTCAACCATTTTGACACCCTTTTCATCAACGTGTGTTAAATCTCCCATTTTACCACCCGATATACATTAAGCGTAAAGTTTAAAATCCTGTTCCCTAATCCTACTTTGGATTATCTTAAATTTACCACATAGAGGTGTGAGTGAGATGTCATCCCCTGCAATAATTATTGAGAATTTAACAAAATCATATGGGAACCTGAAAGCTGTAGACAATCTCAGTTTAGAAGTTGAGGAGGGGATTGTATTTGGGTTTTTGGGCCCAAACGGGGCGGGAAAAACTACGACTATTCTTAGCATGCTTGGCCTTATTATCCCCGATAATGGAAAAGTAATGCTCTTGGGACATGATATCTCAAGGGAGCCTGTAAAAATCAAGGAAAGGATTGGATATCTGCCCGAAAATGCCACTGTTTATGGGGAGCTGACTGCTTGGAAAAATCTTGAATTTTTTGCCAATTTTTACAGGATGTCAAAATCAGAAAAGGAAAAAAAGATAGAAGAACTGTTGAAACTGGTTGGCCTTTGGGATGTTAGATATAGAAAGGCTAAAACATTTTCAAAAG
Organism: uncultured Thermococci archaeon; assembly: GCA_964487115.1. Lineage (GTDB taxonomy): Archaea > Methanobacteriota_B > Thermococci > Thermococcales > Thermococcaceae > Thermococcus. Next base: position 4,691 of record CAZAPD010000070.1, read on the forward strand.
GTATGAAACAGAGATTGTTAATAGCTCAGACGTTCATAAATGATCCCGAGCTCCTCATCCTTGATGAACCTACCAGTGGCCTTGATCCGGAGGGAGCACGCCTTGTTAAGGATTTAATAAGGGATGCCAGATCTGAGGGAAAAACTGTCTTCTTCTCCTCCCATATACTCAGTGAGGTGGAGGAGCTGAGTAATAAAGTCGGTATAATTGTTTCAGGTAAATTAAAGGCAGTTGGCAGCATTAGAGACATAAAAAAAGAATTTATGGAGCTTGAGGGGTATGAGATAAAACTTGAGACAAAAGAGCCACTTCCGAAGATAGATCATCCTGAAATCATCAGGATGGAATTTGTTGGGAGTAACAGAGCTGTAATTTTTGCTAAACGTGATATTAGAGAGGACATCTCCCGTTACCTAAGCAATCACGATATTACAATATTAAGCCTTGAAATTGAGGAACCCAGCTTGGAGGATGTTTTTCTCAGGACTATATATGGGAGGGATAGAGAATGAAAAAAGCTGTTTTGGCTTTAGTTTTAATAGCGTTTTTAGTGCCCTTTGTTGTGGCCCAGCCTTATATCACAGTTTTTCAGGGAAAACTATTTCCCGGGGAGAGTTTGTTAGTTGGTGACTACAATGTGAAAATCGTACAGGCCATAAACGGCACATATTACATTATGGTAAACAATGGAAGCAACACTGTGGAGCTTAGACCTTTCGTGTTTGGAACGAAGATTGAACTGAAAGATATAAGGATAACTTTGGGAAGCTATACTGATGGCGGATTTCTAATTGTTTCTGTTAAACCAAAACTTATCGCGAAGCTTCCAGCCAAGCCCGGTGAAAGCATATCATTTAATGGGAACAACATTAAAGTTCTCGCTGTTAATAATGAAAGCGCCGCAGTATCTGTGAATGGCATCAGAGAGACTGTTCCAATAAACAGTACTGCAACTTTAGATTTGATTATGCTGGAATACACAGGAAATGTTGTAAATGTTTATGCTGCTGAAAAGATATCCAAATCTTCCAGCCGGGGATATTCTGTGTTCTATGCTGTGCAGTCCCTCAGAACTTCAGGTCCAGTTGACATCCCTATTTCAATAACAAGTAGCTCAAGTTCAGAACTGAGCCTACCGCTTAGGGTAATTTCAGCGCCCGAAAATTGGAAGGCCGGTTTTATTTATAACGGACTCGTTGTTACCAGGATCAATATTCCACCAAAAGGCTCAACAACAGTATATCTCCACGTTGAACCCTATGGAGCAGGAAGCGTGAAATTTGAGATTGGGAGTTTTATCGGTGAGGTGCATATTTTTAAAGAAACGGGGATTGAGGTTATCATTCCGTACAATACTATAGAGGCTGAAGCGGGCCAGAGTATTGCTATACCAATTTCTTTCAAGGGTAACGGCAATGCGAAATTCACTCCTGTTGAGATACCTTCCGGATGGGACATGTACCTGACAAATGGACAATACAGATTGAGAAGCTTTGAGGTTGATGGAAGTTTCAGTCTAAATCTCATGATTAAAATCCCCAGAAATGCAACTCTGGGATATCACAAGCTTTCATTCGAGATCAATGGAGAAAAGCACTATATTGGCGTATACATTTACAGGACCTATTTAGGGCAACCTGCAAAACTTCATGTGCGTCTCCTCGACACTACTGGAAGTCCAATAACTCAAGGATGGGTAAGTGTTGGAAACAAGAATTTAACCGTGAGCCAAAATGGAGAAGCTATCTTTGAGCTTTCTCCGGGTGAATACACAATAAAAGCTCATGCTGAAGGTTATATCCCCAAAGAGGAAAAGGTGAGGTTAGGGGATGGTGAATCCAAAGACATACAAATTACGCTTGAAAGATCACCCTATTATTTTGATGTTAAGCTCCAGAGTGATGTTGTTGCAATCCAAGCAGGAATGAGTGGAAAGCTTGAGCTTTCAATTAGGAACCTTGGTAGCAGGGACGATGAATATACGCTTGAGATAGAGGGATTACCCTCTGGATGGGATTACATGGTTAGTCAGGACCCAAGTGGCTCAGTCCCTATAAGCACGGTGAGCCTCGCCAGTGGTAGCACTTCAACGGTTTATATTATAATCTCCCCTCCATTTAATGCTCAGCCTGGAGAGATAAAAGGAAAATTGGTTGTTAAAGGAAGAGGGGGAGAAAAAAGTGTCCCCGTAACCCTCAGAATCATAGGGAGCTATAACTTACACTTGGAAGCATCACCTCCCTCAGTAACCGTCAAGAGTGGTGGCTCATCAGCAGTTTCCCTTGGTCTAACCAGCGACATGGGAGTTGTAACAAACGTAAAATTCTCTGTGCAGGCGCCTAATGGATGGAAAGTAGAGGTTGTCCCAAACACCATTCCAAGGGTTGGGTATGCAGAAGTAACCGGAACTGGACAGGTGAAGGTTATAAGTAGCGGATTTGCTTCTGCTGAATTAAGAATTAAGGTTCCTAAATCCGCTCCTGCTGGGACATATACTATCAAGGTCACGGCAACAGGTGATCAAGCTGCTGCGGATACAACAGTTGCGGTAAGAGTCGTCCAAAGCTCGGGTTTCACATATCTCGGCGTCCTGATTCTAATCGGTGCATTTGCTCTGGTTATCTGGATGATGAGGAGGGTTGGGAGGAGATGAATCCAGCTTGGAATATAGCCCTGAAAGAGCTCTACACTTCAGTGAAAAGCCGGAGATTTGTGATAATTATCGGTTTCTACCTCCTTATTTTTGCTTTGGCTGTTTACAGTACTAAAGACTACCTGATCAGAATGGGTGTCCCTCAAGTTGAATCCAACAATCTCTTCCTTTGGGGCGTTACCGGTGAGGTCTATATGACTCCATTTGCAATGCTTTTCATGATAAACATGACCATAATCACAGTTATAGGTGCAATACTCGGTGCGGCCCTTGGAGCAGATGCTATAAACAGAGAAATTGAGACAGGAACAGCCAAAGTCCTCCTTGGGCATCCAGTTTATCGGGATGAAGTTATTAACGGTAAATTCCTTGGTATGGGAATACTTATAACAATAACAAACTTTGTGGTCTATATAACCATCATAGCTGTAATGATGATCCTTGGAATTCCCATTGATGGGGAATCCATCTTCAGAGGATTTTTGGCAATGCTGGTAACGATACTCTACACACTTGTGTTTTTATCCATCGGTCTGATGTTTTCTACTTTTTTCAAGAAATCCGGCTCTTCTACATTCGTGGCTACTGGCTTGGCAATATTTCTCACAGTTTTCTATGGTATTGTTGTAGGTGTAATCGCACCAAAGCTCGCTGGACCGGAACCCCCTTGGGGCACGAGTGCCCATAGTGCATGGCAGGAAAGTATGAATACATGGATGGCCCGGCTTCACTTCCTTAATCCTGCCCACCATTACGCCCAGCTTGTCCAGTATATCTTTGGAGGCGACAAATTCTTTAACTATTACATTTCACTGAGGGACTCATTTGTCTATGGCTTTAACAATCTGGCAATGCTCTTCGTGATGCTTCTTCTGCCTTTTGCTTTTGCCTACGTGAGGTTTTTGACGAGTGATCTTAGATAAAACTTGATGAAGATTCAACCCTTAGCAACTCCAATCGGTCTCATCCTGGCAACGAGCTTGGCAATTCCCGCTTGATGGACGACCCTAACAACGTTGTCAACATTTTTATATGCTCCTGGAGCTTCTTCAGCGACAACACGCATGCTTGCAGCCCTCACGTAAATTCCCTTCTGGAGAAGCTCGTTTTTCAGCCTGTCGCCGCGGTACTGCCGTGTAGCTGCCTTTCTGCTGAGCAGCCTGCCGGCACCGTGGCATGTTGAACCGAAAGCTTCCTTCATCGAGCCTTCTGTACCAGCTAAAACGTAACTCGCCGTCCCCATAGAGCCTGGAATGAGAACTGGTTGGCCCACATTCCTGTATGCTTTGGGCACATCAGGATGCTTGGGTGGAAAAGCTCTGGTAGCACCTTTCCTATGCACAACAACTTTTACTTTTTTGCCGTTTATCTCATGCTCCTCAAGCTTGGCTATGTTATGAGCAACATCATAGACTATACTCATCTCCATGTCCTCCGCTCTGCGCCTGAAGACATTCTCAAAACTTTCTCTTATCCAGTGAACTATCATCTGTCTGTTTGCCCAGGCAAAGTTTGCGGCGGCTTTCATTGCACTGAAGTATCTCTGCCCCTCTTCACTCTGAAATGGAACGCTGACGAGCTCACGGTCTGGCCATGGGATGCGATACTTCCTTACAGCTCTCTCCATTATCCTGAGGTAGTCGCTCGCAACCTGATGACCCAGGCCTCTGCTTCCTGTGTGTTCCATAACAACTATCTGACCTTCAAAGAGACCGTAAGCTTTGGCAACATCCTCGTCGTAAATCTTGTCCACGACCTGAACCTCAAGGAAGTGATTTCCTGAGCCTAAAGAACCCAGCTGAGGAGCACCTCTCTGCTTTGCTTTCTGGCTTACTGCACTTGGGTCGGCCCCTTCCATCCTTCCGCCTTCTTCAAGATGCTCCAGATCCTCTTTCCAGCCATAGCCGTTCTCAACCGCCCACCTTGCACCATCGGCTAAGACATCATCAAGCTGGGTCCAATGAAGTCTTACTCTTCCTTTGCTTCCTAACCCTGAGGGTACATTCTTGAAGAGAGTGTCGATGAGCTGTTTAATCCTCGGGCGAACTTCTTTTTCAGTTAAATTCGTTCTAATAAGACGGACGCCACAGTTAATGTCATATCCAACCCCACCGGGGCTTATTATGCCTTCTCTGGCATCAAAAGCTGCCACTCCACCAATTGGAAAGCCGTAGCCCTGATGACCGTCGGGCATGACTATGGAGTACCTGTATATCCCGGGTAGCATGGCAACATTAGCAGCCTGTTCAAGTGTCCTATCCCCTCGCATCTTTTCAATTAAGAGGTCATCCGCATACACCCTGCCTGGAACCCTCATCCGTCTGTCAAACTTTGGTATCTCCCATCTTATCCTATCTATTCTCTTCAGCGGAACCATTCTCTCACCCCAGTTTAGATTCTCCCAATGTTATTTAAACATTAACCGTCTCTCCTTCGGAATGTAGTTGTAGACTCTACCCCATTTTATCCTGCCGGTTCCAAGATAATAACTGCCCCATTTGAGAATTATCCATCCTTCAAGCTCCGTATCAATTTGGATACTTTCTCCAGCAAGGTAACGCTTTGCTCTCTCTTCGTCAAGTTCCAGAACATTCTTAGTCGCCCTTGGTCCAACGAGAAAGCTTCCCTCTATGCTGAGCCGTATTCCATTGCTCTCCATCCTTCCGAAGTAAAGACCTCTATCCATTCGAATCCCCGGATCAAAGCTGCAGGGTTTATACGCATATACCTTCCTGTTCCTTCGGATCTCATACATCAAGTTTGGAGCATAGCCAAACTGCTCAATCAGGGCTTTTTTCACGGTTTCATTATCTTTGCTATAAAAAATGCCTCGCTGTCGTTGTCTTGGGGATGTATCCTGAGGCATTTCCTCACCTCCTCCGAGTATTTCCTCCCTTCAAATTCGATTACGGGATCACTCCATTTTAGGGGAAGGTTAATTCGTTTTAGCTGTGCATCTGTTTTCCGCAGAAGATAATCAACCACTTCCTCATTCTCAAGGGGATCAATCGTGCACGTTGAATAAACCAGAACTCCACCGGGCTTTAACGCTTTGTAAGCGGCCAGTATAAGTCTCCTCTGGATGTTTGAATATCTAAGCACTGTCTTCAGCTGCCACTCTTTCAGAAACTTGAAGCTTTTTCTTATCATTCCAACGCTTGAACATGGTGCATCAAGGAGGATTCTATCAAAAGTATTCTCAAATCTTCCAAAGTAGCGACCATCCTTTATCGTAACTCTTGTATTGAGAACCCCCATTCTGTTTAGATTGGCTATTAGGACATTTACACGTCCTTTTTTTATGTCATTTGCAATTATACAACCTTTATTATCCATGTATTGGGCAATCTGTGTAGTTTTTGCTCCCGGAGCGGCGGCCATGTCAAGAACCAGCTCACCGGGTTTTGGATCAAGGGCAACAGGTGGTATCATGGAGCTCGCTTCCTGTCCGAAAATGAGCCCCAGACTATGCTCCGGAATTGTCGCGAGATTCTTTACGTCTATGTAGAATCCCTCCTTCACCCACGGAATTGGCTTCAGATCGAATTGTTCCTCAAGCCTTTTTCGTACATATTCAACCTCTGCCTTCAGGCTGTTTATTCGTATGCTTTGCTTCAAAGGTCTCAGCATGAACTCCCAGAACTCATCGGAATCATCTATCCGGGAATAACGCTCATAAAATGCCGGATTAAGTTCTTTAACCATGCCCCGTGTGTTCATTGGACCACCTCATATGTCGAGCACCAGCTGGGCCATCCACCTTCCATCCTCAAGCTGCTTTATGGCTATATCATGGTACGTTATGGCTTTTACTTCTTCCTTGGGCTCATGTTTTTCATAATTCAAGTGCTCTCCACAGATTTTTGCCCTCAGTCTATAGCCGTGGCTGGTTTTCTCAATTTCAACTTTAAAGTCGCCAAATACAAGCCCTTCAATGTCATGTAAAACGAGAAGCTCCTCTAAGAAGTTATACAAGAGAGCTTCGAGGTCATTCCCCTCAACTCCAACCTCACGACACTCCTCGGATTGAACGTTTTTCACATTAACCATCACATCAAAGAGCGCTGAAGCTATGGCTTCAAATGCTTCCTCCAGAGTTGTGCCATACCCTCTTATCCCTACATCAGCAGTGTGCTCATAATGCTCCCAAGTCCCCATGCTATCTCCTCCCTATGGTTTATTTGTTCATGTGAACTGGGGAGTGCAAAGATATAAATCCAACCATCGAAACTGTTAATTAGCTTGGCCATGTAGATGGAAGGGGTGGTATAGCATGAGAGAAATGACCCCACGGAAGATAATGGAAATGAAAGGAAAAGAAAAAATCGTCATGGTCACTGCTTACGATTATCCTTCTGCTCTTATAGCGGATAAGGCGGGCATGGACATAGTTTTTATTGGGGATTCCCTTGGCATGGTGGTCTATGGTGAGCCAAATACTTTGAATGTCTCTATGGATCAGATGGTTTATCATACAGGAGCTGTGGCAAAGGCCGTAAGAAGGGCGCTCGTTTTGGCAGACATGCCTTTCGGAAGTTATGAGGTGAGTGTAGAAGAGGGCGTGAAAAATGCTCTTAGGCTGATTCAGGCAGGAGCCGATGCCGTAAAGATTGAAGGTGGTGCTGACCACTATGAGCTCGTTAAAAAGCTCGTGCGCATGGGGATACCTGTTATGGGGCATACTGGTTTGACTCCACAGCGTTACCTCCGTCTGGGTGGATACAGACTTATGGGAGAGACTGAGGAGGAGATAGAGGAGATCCTGCGTGATGCAAAAGCCCTTGAAAAAGCAGGGGCATTTTCTCTTGTCATTGAATTCACGCTTTCAGACGTGGCTAAGCTCGTAACGGAGGAGATCTCAATCCCGACGATAGGAATAGGTTCCGGGCCGTATGTTGATGGTCAGGTTCTGGTCTGGCATGATCTCCTCGGCATCTATGAGAACACACCGCCATTTGTGAAGAAGTATGCTGATCTGAGAAGCATGATCCGGCTTGCCCTTGAGGAATACCGGAGCGATGTGAAAGATGAGAAATTCCCGGGCAAGGAGCATTACTGGGAGTTTCTGGACAAGGAAGAGTTTGAGAAAAAGAAAAGAAGGGCTATGGAGAGGCTGAATAGGAATGCTGAATGGCTATAGGATAACGATCATAATTCCAGCTTACAACGAGGCGAGGAGAATAGGAGATGTTCTCTCAAAAATTCCGGAGTTTGTTGATGAAGTAGTCGTTGTCGATGATGGAAGCAGTGATAACACCTATGAAGTGGCAAAATCATATGGGATTAATGCCATCAGGCTTAAGCAGAATCAGGGTAAAGGAACGGCCATGAGAGCAGGAGTTGAAAATTCAGATGGAGACATAATCGTGTTCATTGATGCAGACGGTCAGCACAGACCTGAGGAAATAATAAAGCTCGTGGAACCAATAGTAAATGATGAGGCGGACTTTGTAATAGGTGCCAGAAAAATTGAGAGGCAGGGAAAGAGACCTCTCCACAGAAGGCTGAGCAACATAATCACGACGAGACTCCTAAGGCTGAAGCTTGGGGAATATATCTACGACACGCAGAGTGGCTTCAGGGCAATCCGAAGGGAGTTCATGCCAGAAATAGAAACAAAGCGATATGAGGTTGAGACGGAGGTTCTTATAAAGGCTGTCAGGAAGGGGGCGAGAGTTAAGGAAGTTCCGGTTTCAATGATCTATGGGCTTGAAACAGGTCATTTCAGGCTTGGAGATATTTTTCGCTTTTTATGGGCTTTGATTAGGTTTTAACTCACTTTTTATTCCAGCAGCACCGAGTGTTCCTATGGTTATTAGGATGAAGCCGGCAGCGTGATATGTGGTAAAGCTCTCCCCGAGGGCTATTCCCAGGGCTATGGCAACCGCTGGGGCAGGAGTAATTATGGCTGTCGCCTTTGATAGATTTATGAGCTTTATAGACCTGTACCATATGACCTGACCGAGCGCTATGATAATCCCTTCAGCCAAGGCAAGTTTTGAAAATTCCAATCCCGTCAGAATTGCAAGGGGCAAAAGAATGAGGAATCCAAAGGTGTTTCTCAGGGTAGCTATTGTATAAGGTGTATACGGGAGGCGCTTTGCAATGACATGGCCGCTCTGCCAGAAGAGAGGTACAAGGAGGAGAAGAAGGTCACCGAGATGAGGCTCAACAGCCCTCCCCTGGGTTATAACCAGTACCAAGCCGGTGAGGATTATCATGGCAAAAGAAACGAGTTTCTTTGTTATTCTCTCCCCGAGAAAGAGCCATGAGAGCAGGAATGAGAAGAATACCTCGCTTCTCGTTATCAGAGAGGCGTTTATTGCCGTGCTGAGGCGGGCACCATAGGAGTAGGAAATATACGCCATGGCTGTTCCAAAAAATCCCATTAGGAAGGCTTTTTTTAAATGAGAGGGTTTTTCTGAGATTTCCCTCCATCCTGAGCTTGCTATTAAAAAAAGCCAGAGAATCAGGGAAGCGAATAAAGCGGAGAATGCTGCAAAGCTTATGGGGTTTGAAGGATTTGCCTTTATGACAACTGGTTCGAGACCATAGAGAAATGCCCCTGATGCGGCTAAGAGTGTCCCCAGTGATTCACGGTTCATAGAGATTACTAAATGCCCGAAAGTTATAAAATTGATGCTCCCCTATGCTGTCCATATATGTACAAATGTCTTAACTAATTAAAGTTAAAATAACAGAAAGATTTATATTATTTCACTGCAAAATATATTCACATTACTGTGATCCATTATATGGTGAGTGCAATGAGATTTTTGATACGGCTTCGGAGCGATAGTGGGGAGTTCAAAGTTCCATACAATCATCTTCACTATCTACAGGGGCTGATTTACAGGAGGATTCAGAGAGCAAGCCCCGAGCTCAGCCTGAGGCTTCATGCTCCAAAGGTTCCGAAGCTCTTCACTTTCTCGCTCTTCATGGCAGAGAGGAGGAAGTACCTCGATGGAAAACCGTACTTTTTAGGAGATGGCAGGGGATTCTTCTACTTCTCAACACCTATCGCCGAGATAGCGGAGGCTTTCATAGGTGGCCTTTTACAGGAGCCCGAGGTTCAACTATGGGGTGAAAAGTTCTATGCTGAAAGTGTGAGGGCTTTAGGAGAGCCCCAAAGGCTGAGCGGTAAAACATTTTCAACACTCTCTCCAATAGCTGTAACCACCAAGAAGCCCGAGCTTGG
>CAZAPD010000071.1:0-63100 GCA_964487115.1 uncultured Thermococci archaeon
ATATACTCCCCCGGCATCAAATAGTCCCGAAGCTCCATTTCCCTTCTCCCTCCGGGTATTTATATATTTCCCTCCTCCCGGAGGGTATAATACTGGAGAAAGCCCAGAGCCACTCTATCCTTACCCTTGACGCTCTTGAACTCCCATCAGTTCACAGCCACTCAATCTTAACCCTGTCTTCAACACTCCTAAACTCGTCATCGCCCGTTAGAAGAACTGCATCGAGGTCTATTGCGGTAGCAGCCGCAAAGGCATCCGCATAACTCATTCTGTAGAAGGCTTTTATTCTACCTGCCATTAGGGAAAGCCGTTCGTCCGTGATGATAAACGTTATTGGCTCTTTTTTTAGGAGAGCTACCGCCAGATTGGCAACATCAGTGCCTTTTCGTCTGGAAAGAACGTAATAAACCTCCCCAAGATTTACAACGTTCATGTACAATTCTGCCTTTCCCTCCTTTCCCAAGTCGAGGTACTCCTGAACTTTTTCGGATGCTGGCTCATCGTTTATGTAAGCGAGAACTGCATAGCTGTCCAGAACAACCCTCATGGTTCTTCCTCCAGCTCTTTCTCCTCTGCACGAATTTCCCGCAGAATTTCCTTGACAGGCTTCTCGAACTTCACAAGCCCCCTGAGATTGACGTCCTTCTTCACGGGGACTATCACTATCTCGTTTCCAAAGTCAAGAACCTCAAGCTCGTCCCCTTCTTTGATGCCGAACTTCTCGCGAATGGCCTTGGGTAAGACTATCTGGCCCTTCGAGGAAACTTTTACAGTAGTCATCTTACCCCCACCAAAATAGTCTTACTTGGGAAGCATAAAAACCTTATGTCCATGACCGGATGGAACCAGGTGGAAAGAATAGTAGATAGTAAAGAAGCCCGCCAGCCCTCAGCGGGAGGACTGGGCAATCCTCTCGATCTCTTCCTTCTTGCTGTAGGCGAAGCTCTTCGGATCCCTGTTGGCTGCTGCTATAATTTCATCTGCGAGAGCTTGAGCATAGCTTGTCTTGTTCTTGTAGCACTTGGCCGAGGCACCGAGGGCTATATTCCTTAAGGCAACATCAAGCCTTCTCATTGGGGCGATATCAACAGCCATATGATATCTAATGCCACCGAAGGCTATTGTTGTTGTGTCCTCTCTTGGAGCTGCATTTTCTATGGCCCTTATGAGAATCTGAATGGGGTTCTTTTTAGTTCTCCTCTCTATGATTGTGAAAGCTTCTTTAACAACCTCGTAGGCCTTTATTTTCTTGCTCATTAATGAACGCTGTTCCCTTCGCATGAAATGACCGCCCACTTTGTAGCTTGAGGCACCACTCCTCATGACTTTGTTTATCAAGCGCTCGACTATATGAACCTGAGCCTTCCCGAAGGGCTTCTTTGCATGCCTTCCGTGGGTGTGAGGAAGAATTCTCGGATCCAGATTTATGTACGGCCTGAGGGAGGGATCTTCAACAACAACATCCTCAACACTCCATCTTCCAAAGACTTTGAGTTCCTTGGGCTGATAGAACCTCTCAGCAAATGGTTTGGCCATCCCTTTCACCTCCTCGGCTTCTCCTTCCTTCCTTTGACGAGCTCCTTAAGGGAAACTCTGTTAACCTTGACTACCTTGTACCTGATCCCAGGGATATCACCGACTGAACCACCCTTTGGACCACCAATTCCCTCGATAATGACCTCGTCGTGCTCGTCGATGTGGTTTATAGCACCATCTCCCGGTGTGAAAGCTGTTACAACTCTACCATTCTTGATGAGCTGAACCCTCACGGCTTTTCTCATCCCGGAGTTTGGCTGTTTTGCCTCAACCGCAATCTTCTCAAGTACAATACCCTTCGCCTGAGGTGCTCCCTCAAGTGGATCGCTCTTCTCCTTAAGTCTGAGGACTCTTCGTTTATACCTGACGTCACTCCATCTGAACTTTTGTCTTTTGAGTCTGAGCTTCCTCCCAGCGAATTCACCATTTGGGGCCTTTTTACCAGCCATGATCATCACCTCTTAAATCAAATTATAATCACGTCTTGGATACCATGATGCCTCTCCATAAGTTCCTTTACGAGATTTATATTCTGCCCTCCTCTTCCTATAGCTCTCGGCTTCTCCCTCTGGTTTATGTCAAGGAGGGCAACTTTCTTTCCATCTTTCTTCTCAGTGATATGGACTTTTTTAACCTTTACTCCCATTGTTTTATAAATGTTCCTAAGGAATTCCTCTGGATTTTCTGAGTGCTCTATAAGCTCAATCTCCTTGCCTAACATTCCCTGAACCCTTTTAACATTAGCCCCTCTCTTGCCGAGTGCCAGTCCCATCTCACCTTTTTTGATAACATAGATGAGCCTATTTCTTGTACTGTCTATGAGACAGTCCATCACTGTTGCTCCTGTCATGCTCTCGAAGAGCGCTATATATTTAATCTGGTCTGTGTTGAGTTTAAGCGGCATTACTTCTTACCCCCAGCAAGGGCTAAGATGTTGCTTTCTCCTGGATCTACTATGGCTAATGAGGCTACAACAAATGGCTTTCCAAGGAGAGTTCCAAGTTCAACACTGGTTCCCTCAAACTCATACACGGGAATGTTGCTCAACTTGGAATAGTATGTTATGTCTTCCTTAACATCTTTTGGGGCATTTTTAGCTATAATAATGAGTTTAGCTCCACCAGTCTTGGACAACTCAATAGTCCTCTTTGAACCGATGACAATTTTTCCTGTTTCAAGCACTTTTCTAAGTTCAAAGGCTAAATCCATCAATCACACCTCCCGTGGTTTTAGCGGTAATTTCATTGCCAGCTTAACTATACCCGTTCCAACTGGAACGGGCTGTCCAATTAACACATTCTCAACGACACCATTCAGGGGGTCTACCTCTCCCCTTTCGGCAGCTTCAAACAGATGTTGAGTGGTAATCTCGAAAGCTGCCCTGGCCAATACACTGGCCTTTTCTCCGACAACACCGTGTCTTCCGATAGGCCTTATAACTCCGTCAAGGGTCATCATATCAGCGACGAGCATGATATGTCTGACATCAACCTCAAGACCCTGCTCACGCATGGTATTAACTATCTCCTCAACGATTGCGTTTCTCGCTGCTTCTATGCCAAGCACCTCTGCGATCTCATGGATGTTGTTTGTCCTTGTTCTCGTCGGATCGATGCCGGGAACTTTGAGCACCTGCTTGAAGTTTGAACCCTCTGTGTATATGACGTATTCCTCGCCTTCCTTTCTGATAATTGTCTTTCCTACGCCCGAGAGACCCTTCAAACGATGCTTTTTAACTTTTTCGGCAAGTCTTCTGAGATCAGCTATTTTCTGAGCCTTCTTTGGCCTCATTATCAAGGTGTAACCGTCAACCTCAAACTCCGCACTCTTGAATGAACCTTCAAGTTTTTTCTTGATCTTTTCCATGTCGAGATCACTTTTTTCAAGCCTTTCTGGGTCAAGCTCTATGACGAACTCAAAGTTGAGGATGTCAATCGTCATACTCTGGGCAAGATTCTCTATTGTAGTCCCCTCTATCTTCCTCGCTACTTCCAAAGCCTTTTCCCTATCGTGGCGGTGCTCTTCGTCAAGGTAGACAGTCATGATGGGCGTTGAGGGATTCTTTCTGGCATCCACAATCTCAATGATTCTCGGCAGACCGAGAGTGACGTTGATTTCAGCGACACCAGCATAGTGGAATGTGTTGAGCGTCATCTGGGTTGAGGGCTCACCCATCGACTGGGCAGCAACGGTTCCTACAGCTTCTCCGGGCTCGATAAGGGCATTCTCATACTCTTTTTCAGCATCTTCAATGATTGCCTGAACTTCCTTCTTTTTGAGCTTGTATTTTTTATTATACTCGATGAGCTTGTTGTAGAGTTCTTCCTTGACATTATCTGGCAGTATTGATTTATCAACGAGGGACTTTATGGTGGCATTTGAAACCATTTAAATCACCCCCTCTCCCTCAGCTTAATAAGAGTTCTCACAATAACCCTATCCACATCAATTGTCTTCCCGCTCCAGCTCTTCATAGGGTCTATTCCATCCTCTCCATAGCGGAACTGGATTATGATTCCAGTGGGATCCCTGACAGTTCCGTCGTAGTCGACCTTGAGATCTTGGAGTGCGTTTATTAATCTCCTCTGCATGTAACCGCTCTGAGCTGTTCTGACTGCTGTATCGACGAGACCCTCTCTACCACCCATTGCATGGAAAAAGTATTCCTGTGGTGTTAATCCGCTTTTGTAGGAGTTGACAACGAAGCCCCGGGCTCTGGCTCCAAGGTCGTTAGGTTTGAAATGACTTAGAACCCTTCCGCGGTATCCTCTGTAAAGCCTCTTTCCACGAATGGACTGCTGGCCGAGCATTGCAGCCATCTGGGTGATGTTGAGTATCTTACCCCTTGCCCCTGTTTTTGCCATTATAACTGCATGATTATTCATACCAAGGTATCTCTCGGCGACCTTACCTGCATTATCACGGGCCTCAGCTAAAACAGCCATTATCTTGCTCTCCAGGGTTTCTTCAAGGGTCTTGCCGGGTAGCGGCTCTAATTCTCCTCTCTCATATGCTTCAATTAGCCTGTTAACTTTCTCTTCAGCCTCTCTAATAATTTCTTTAATTCTATCTATAGCTTCCTCTGGCAGGTCTTCATCATCTATTGCAGTTGTGAATCCCTTGTGTGTTATCACCCATATTGACAGCTTTGTGACCTGATCAAGGAACTGTCTGGCTCTTTCGGCACCATACTCCCTCACTATTAAATCCAGAATTCTCCCATCCTCTCTTCCATATGCTTTTTTGTCAATTGCACCGCTCAGTAGCTTCCCGTTCTGAATATAAACAAAGCCGTCGTATGCAAGTTTTTTGACCTCTTCCGGGTCTGGAACCAGTTTTTCCTCAATCAGCTTTTCAAGGGGCTCACATTTGCTTGGATCGTCACAGAGCTTGTTTCTGTACCAGATATTCAGATCCTCAGGAAGTATCAGTGAAAATACGGTCTTCCCACTCCAGTATTCAACACCGTTCTCAACTTTGTCCGGCTCTGGAAGTCCATCAATCTCAACTCCAGCAAACATAAGCATCTGCTCAACCTCTAAACGGGTGAAATATGCCCCTTCCCTCGTAAGCAGATATCCGCCTGATATGTGATCCTGAATTCCACCTATGAGTGGGCCGCCGTAGCGTGGTGAGATAATGTGGTTCTGAACCTCCATCAGGATTCTTGCTTCTGCCTGTGCCTCCTCTGTTTGCGGGACATGGAGGTTCATTTCATCACCATCAAAATCAGCGTTGTAGGGTGGACAGACCGAAAGGTTCAGGCGGAAAGTCCTGTAGGGCATGACCCTTACATGGTGTGCCATTATACTCATCCTATGCAGGGAAGGCTGTCTGTTGAAGAGAACTATATCGCCATCGAGCAAATGCCTTTCAACCGTCCATCCGATGTCAAGCATCTCTGCAACTGTCTCGCGGTTGTTTTCCATGAGCCTTATCCTTCTTCCCTCAGGGTCGATTACATAGTTTGCTCCCGGATACTTTTCAGGGCCGTTGAGAACCATTTGCCTGAGCTTTTCAAGGTTGAATTCGGTTACCTTTTCCGGAACTGTGAGTTCCATTGCGACCGCTATTGGGACACCAACTTCGTTTATACTAAGCATTGGATCGGGACTGATAACAGTCCTTGCTGAGAAGTTGACACGCTTACCGCTGAGGTTTCCCCTGAACCTTCCTTCCTTGCCTTTGAGTCTCTGGGAGAGGGTCTTGAGAGGCCTCCCACTTTTATGCTTTGCAGGGGGAATTCCCGAGGTCTCGTTGTTGATGTATGTTGTAACATGGTACTGGAGAAGATCCCATAGATCCTCTATGATAAGTTGCGGCGCTCCTGCTTCAATGTTGGACTTAAGGCGGTTATTGATACGAATTATATCAACGAGCTTGTGGGTAAGATCGTCTTCAGCTCTTATACCGCTTTCAAGTGTAATTGATGGCCTCATAGTAACCGGAGGAACGGGTAGAACTGTGAGAATCATCCATTCAGGCCGAGCATTGTCTGGATGCAATCCGAGGAGCTGTAAATCTTTGTCAGGTATCTTTTCGAATCTATCTCTTATTTCGCTTGGCATCATTCTGTGTTTGTACTCTTTGCCTTCTTCATCTTTTCTAATCTCCCAATATATTGTGGGCCTCTCGAACTTCAGTGGAAACTGAGGAGCACCACAGTGTGGACACACCATTCTCTCTTTCGCTTTCTTATGAATTTCCTTGATTAGTCTGTCTTTGGCCTTCTTTCTGTCTCCCATAACTTCGAATTTTCTCGTGTATTCCTGGATCTCTTCGTCCGTGAGCTTTATCCTTCCACACTCTCTACAGGTACTCTCTAAAACACGGTGAATGGTTTTTGCAAATCCCACATGAATAACAGGACGGGCCAGTTCTATATGTCCAAAATGTCCCGGACAATCCCCGACTCTTGCTCCACAGGTTTCACACCTGAGTCCTGGGTCTATAACTCCCAATCTTTTGTCCATTAATCCTCCTTCAATGGGATAACCGTCATCATCGTATGTATCGGGAACTGTAATCTCAGCAGCACTCATTTTTCTAATCTCTTGGGGTGAAAGGATGCCGAATTCGATACTCCCGATAACTTTTTTCATTGACTGCATGGTTCTCACACCCTATCCTTCAATTTCAATGAAGGCCTTATTACCATAGCCTGCAATTCATCCAGAAGGAGTTTAAATGCATAACTCATCTCTACCCTGCTTATACGCTCTGTTTCGCCGCACACCGGACAGTAGACCTGTCCTCTTCTCCTGTCTTCAACTGCTACATGCCCACAGTTTTCACAGACCCAAACCTCTGTCTTGTCACTTTCCTCAAGAAGCCTCTCAATCAACAGCATCGCCGCTCCATGACCAATGAGAACATCACGCTCCATCTCACCGAACCTAAGGCCTCCTTCTCTTGCTCTTCCTTCGGTTGGCTGTTTGGTAAGAACCTGCACTGGTCCCCTGCTCCTTGCGTGCATCTTGTCTGCAACCATGTGGTGCAACCTCTGATAGTAGATTATGCCGACAAATATATCTGCTTCAAGCCTTCTGCCGGTTATACCATCATACATAATTTCCCTTCCGTTGTGCCTGAATCCGAGTTCCTCAAGTTCTTTTCTCAGCTTCTCCTCGGGCTCACCGATGAAGGCAGTGCCATCAACTCTCCTTCCCTTTAGTGCTGCAACCTTCCCCCCTATGGCTTCAATTAGCTGTCCTACAGTCATTCTCGATGGGATACCATGTGGATTGACTATTAGGTCTGGAACTATGCCACTTTCAGTCCATGGCATATCCTCCTGCGGAACGATTAAACCTATGACCCCTTTCTGACCATGCCTTGAGGCAAACTTATCACCAAACTCCGGAATCCTCAAATCACGAACAGTTACTTTTACGAGCTTTGTCCCGTCTCCTGTTTCAGTTATGATGACCTTGTCTACTATTCCTTTTTCACTTGGTCTCACAGCGACGCTTGTTTCTCTCCTTTCCTGGAGGATTATCCCTCCAAGACCGCTCTGTTCTTCAAGGAATCTGGGTGGTGAGGTTCTTCCAACGAGAACATCCTTGCCTGAGACTTTTGACTCGGGGAAAATTATACCATCCTCATCGAGATGTCTGTAGTATTTCTCACCAAGGAAGCCTCTAACAGTTGGATCTGGTTTCTCAAAACGATCGGTTTGCCCACCAAGATATCTCTTTTCCTCAGCCTCATACGTTCGGAAGAAGGTGCTTCTCCCAAGACCTCTTTCAATTGCAGCTTTGTTGATGATTACGGCATCCTCCATGTTATAACCGTGATAGCTCAAAACAGCAACTACAAAGTTCTGACCTGCAGGTCTCTCCTCAAACCCAACGGCTTTCATTATACGGGAGTTGACGAGGGGAACCTGTGGATAATGCATTAGATGCCCGCGAGTGTCAACCCTTATACGGAAGTTTGCCCATCCAAGGCCGAGACTCTGTTTGGCCATACCAGCGCCGTAAGTGTTACGCGGTGCTGCATTGTGTTCAGGATAAGGAACGAGTGAAGCAGGGATACCGAGAATAGCGGCTGGCATCAATTCGAGGTGAGTGTGATCCTCTGTCACTTCCCATGGCCATGTAGCTACGAAGGCGTTTTCTTCCTCCTCTGCATCGAGATATTCAATAATTCCCATTTTTATGAGATCTCTCCATGTTAGGGTTCCTTTCTTTATCTCCTCAACATGCTCTCTTGTGAGCTTTGGAACTCCGTTTTCGACTATTATAAGCGGTCTCCTCACACGACCATCATCGCTGTTTATGTAAATTTCTTTGATGTCTTTCTCCACATGGAGAGCAACATTAATTACATCGCTTATCCTGCCTTTTCTCCTGTCTGTGCGTATTCTTTCAACGAGCCTTTTACCCTCCTCGACAGTCCCCATGAGAACGCCGTTCAGATACACTCTCCAAAGCTCTGGGCTTGGTCTTTTTTCTTCAATCGAAACGACACCAAGCTTTCTGAGATATTCTTTAACCTCTTCTTCGGGGATTGCCGTTGTTATCTGGGACATTAGAGCTAAATTTTTGACGAGACCACAGTTCGGGCCTTCAGGTGTCTCCGTAGGACAAATCCTACCCCAGTGAGTTCCATGCAAATCTCTCGCTTCAAAATGGGGCTGATCTCTGCTTAGTGGTGAAGTCACACGTCTAAGGTGAGAAAGGGTCGACATGTAGTTGGTTCTGTCAAGGAGCTGACTTACACCGGTTCTCCCACCGGGCCATGCCCCTGTCGCAAGAGCATGTTCAATTCTTTCGCTTAAAACATCAGGTCTAATAGAGTTCCTTACAAAGCGTTGAACATTATCAAAGGTGTATTTTTCACCCTTTCTCTGGTAGGTTTTTGTCATCTGATACTGCATGTCCTTAACAAGCTGACCGAAAGCAACACGGAAAAGATCTCTCAAAAGATCTCCAGCAAGCTTGAGCCGTTTATTTGCATAATGATCCTTATCGTCCTCGCTTCTCATTCCAAGCGAGAGTTCAAGAACTTTAAGGGTCATCATTCCAAGGTAGTATGCTTTCTTTATTCTATCCTCCTCTTGCACTCCCATATGGGGCAGGAGGTTGTTGTCTATGATATGCTGGGCCCGTCTGAGCCTGTATTCCTTAGGCTGGCCGGGAAGAGCAAGCTTTCCAATATAGTCAAGGGCTTCCTCTTGTGTAGTTATATCGCTTGCATCTTCAAGGTTGTCAAAGAGCACCTGCTGGATCCTTGGATCGTTGCTGACGGCATCGACTATCTCTTTATCACTTTTTAAACCGAGGGCGCGCATGACATAGACAAACTTAACAGGCCTTGGCACGTTTGGTATATTCACATAGAGGATGCTATCTTTTCTCCTTTCAACCATTATCAGAGCTCTGTATCCGTGTCTGTATGAAAAACATTTTGCAAGAACCCGGTTTTGGCGTTCGTCACGTTCAACAAGAGTCTTGTTAGGTGCTAAATCCTCAATGGAGACAATAACCCTTTCAGAACCGTTAATAATGAAATAGCCTCCGGGATCCTTTGGATCCTCTCCAAGTTTGATGAGCTCCTCATCGCTGAGACCATAGAGCCTACATGCCTTGGATTTTAGCATTATAGGGAGCTCTCCTATCCTAACTTCAACGGGTTCCTGTTCTATTCCGTTGATAACTGGAATCAACTCAAGATAAATGGGCGCTGAATACGTTAAATTCCTTATTCTGGCATCCATGGGATAGAGAGGCTTTTTCTGCCCCTGTGCCTCTTGGAATTCCGGCTCACCAAGACGCACTTTTCCGAATTTGACTTCAAAGTTTGGTATATCTGGCTTCAAGCCACCGAATTCATAAATAACCTCCTGCATGCCATAGTCAATGAAAGCGTTGTAAGAATCAAGGTGCTGTCTTACCAGTCCGTTTTCCTTCCAGTAGTGTTCCATAACAATCCACAAATCATCCGGAGTAACATCTACAACAGTGGGTCCCCTCATGTTCTCACCTCAGAATTCAATCTTCAACAACAAGTCTGTAATAGTAGTACACACCTGCTGTTGGGCTTTTTCTTCTTATTTCAATAACGTCCCCGGGTTTTGCGTCAAGAGAGATGACAGCAGGGTCTGAAGCTTTAATCTGTGGAAGTTGAGAAATTTTGATCTTGTATTTTCTAAGCAGTTCTTCTTTTTCCTCTTCGCTTAATATTCTATGTGCGGGAACTAATTGATGAGTAAATATATCAAATCCTTTTTTCGCCGCCACCGAGAATTGCCCCCTTAAATTTTTTAGAAATAATTATCACTACCTCCGAACTTTGGCTTCTCCTATATAAGCTTTTCGTGTAGAAGGTGATGAAAGAAGGTTTATAATCATTGCGAAAACTTTAAGAACCTCTTTCAGGCCTTAAAACTCACATTGATGTACATAAACGAACATCAGATTACGGGTCATATACCTGTTCAGAATGAGTGGTTCATTATGAAGCCCCGGGCGGGGTTTGAACCCGCGACCTGCCGCTTACCAAGCGGCCGCTCCACCAGGCTGAGCCACCGGGGCACCGTTGGATTGGTATTTGAACCGAGCTTATAAATTTTTCTATTTCAATTTGTTTGAGAACTTATTTGTGAGCTCTTCCAAAACTTTTTTGAAACTGGCGGCATCTATCCATTTTATTCCCATTTTTTGAGCCCATGTCAATATGCCAACGTCTGCAGAAACTATTGTAGCGTCAAGTTCCTTAGCAAGAAGAATCAGCTCAAAATCTTCTTTGCTATCTACTATGCCTTCCCTTAGAGCCTTACGATAATTTCTCCTTAACTTCTGGATAATCTTATCGACGTTATCAGTTTCTACGACGCTTTCTCTAACAGCTTTTTCTGCAACACGAAGTCCTTTATCAACTCTTCTGCGTATATCATCGATCAATTCATATACGACAAAAGCTGGGATTCTTATATCATGGAGATTTGGGGGTTTTTTTATTATATAAAGATCGATATCAGGGGAAACCTCCTCCCTATCAACGAAGTTCATAATCTCCCTGTAGATACCGGGAGGCATATAGAATTCCACCTTTCCAAATAGCCTCTCTGCATGGTTTAAAAAAGATTTCAGGGCTTCTGTTGGACTTTCCCCAAAATCTTTTCTAATCTCAGGGTTGACAAAGATACTGGTGTCAAGAACAAACTTCATCTCAACCACAAGTTTATTTAGTGTTTTAAAGTTTAAAATCCTTGGGTGGTTAAATGAAAATTGGAGTGGCTTTTGGGATTAGTGAGCTTGCAGATCCAAAAGACTTTGAAAAAAAAGCTTCAAAATTTTTAACTCAACTCGCAGGAGAATTTGAGATTAAAGGGGGTTTAATGGTTTCGAAGAGGGATGAATCAAGGCGTGAAGAGCTCGATTTTAGGGATGTCGATGTTATCCTCCTTTATCCACTAACAGGGGGAACAGAGAACACTCTTAAGGGATTCTCCTACTTCAGAAAACCTGTGATTCTCTATGGGGATCCATCCAATAACTCCTTGGCAGCAGGCATAGAGCTCAGAGAGTACTTTCGAGATAGGCTTATACCTTCAACTCTGGTTAAAAGCCTTGATGAACTTAAAGCAGCTTTATTGGGTTATGAAGATATGAAAGAAATGCTTGAAAAATTCCTGAATTTAAGACTGGGTTTAATCGGGAGAATATCCCCATGGCTCATAAATGAAAAATTTGAGCTGCCTTACATTCATATAAGCCTGAAAAAGTTCTACGAGTACTACGAGACAACTACAGAAGCAGAAGGCTGGAAGGCTGTTGAAGAAATAGTAATGAAAGCAATAGATACAAAAGAACCTAAAAGAACCGATCTGGCAAAGGCAGGAAGGATTTATTTAACATTAAAGAAAATCGTTGAGGATTATCATCTCGATGGTTTTACAATTGGATGCTTTGATCTGCTTCAAAAGCTCAAAGCTACTCCATGCTTAGCGCTGGCAATCTTCAATGCTCAGGGCATTCCAGCAGCATGTGAGGGGGAATTGAATTCCCTCCTTGGAATGGCAATAATAAAAATTTTCTTCAACAAACCTGTATTCATGGGCAATATAGCGGATTATGGAGAGAATTACATAATACTGGCTCATTGCACTGCTCCATTAACAACGGGCTATGTTCTGAGATCTCACTTTGAAAGTGGCATGGGGGTTGGTGTGGAGGTGAAATTACCAAAGGGAAAAGCATCCATTATAAAAATCAAAGGGAGAAAGGCAGTTATAGCAGGAGTTAAGATTATAGAGAGAGAAAAGAGCGAAAATAGATGCCGTACACAGATCAGGCTTAGAGTTGAAGATGCCAAGGATTTTATAGATGGAACATTGGGCAACCACCACCTGCTGGTCTACGCAGACAGCGAGGAGATAGCTGACCTGTTAAGTGAGCTTGGCTTTGAAGTTATGCTATATTAGGTTGTTTTTGTTAACGATTGTGATTTCTAATTTTTATAATTAATTCCAGCTCGGCAGTTTTCTCGGTTAAAATTGAAAGTAAAAAGGACGATTATGCTGCTGCTGGGGTGTTGCTTCTTCCTTGGTATATATAAAGTGCTGCCATCGTCACCAAGCCTGCGGCTATGACGAAGTGGTTTAATGTAGCACCCAAAACTCCGAGAGTGACTAAGACAATCCTAAATACTTTAGGAACAGCCTTCTTTAAGTGGCCTGTTATACCGACTGCCATCATGTACATTATGAATATCGTTGCGAGGAGGTAGTAAACGACTTTTATAATCATTTCAGGTGTCCAGTGTTGTACTGTTATAATAAACATCTCAGGATGGGTGAAATATATGTATGGGCCAACATAACCTGCCAATGCATATTTAACAGCATTTATTGCAGTCTTCCAGAAATCTCCTCCCGCCAAAGCTGAACCTGCATATGCTGCCAAAGCTACTGGTGGAGTTAAATCTGCCAGTATTCCAAAGTAGAACACAAAGAAATGAGCTGCCAGTAGTGCAATTGGTGTTGTATATCCCGGGACTGATACAGTGTATATTGGGTTGTTTTGTACTGCAGTATATACTGCAGGAGCAGCTACTAATGATGTTATAACATAATTCGCTGTTGTAGGGACACCCATTCCCAAAATTAAGCTGAATATCATTGCCATGATGAGAAGAAGGAACAGACTGCCTCCAGCTATATCAACGAGTTTAAAGCCCAAGCTTGTCACCAAGCCCGTCATTGTTAGCACACCTTGAATCAAGCCGGCGCTGGCAGCGGCTAACATCACTGTAGTACTGGTTTTACCGGCATCAATCATTGATTGATAAGTTGCTCTGTACATTGTTTTACCGCTTTCGGTCTGCGATTTATATCCGACTATTAAAGAGAATACGATTCCAAAAACACCTGTAAGGAGGAGTATCTCCTCCTTTCGCATGTATAGAAGTTTCCCTAAAGCCACCAAGATTATGAACAGTATGCTGATATAGAATTTTTCATTAAATTCCACCAAGTTTGTTGTGAACCTCAGAACAACAAGGAGAACACCGATTAATAGTATTATGATGCCAATGGGTTTTGATATTGGGGTTGAACCTATCATAGTTTCTCTTCCTGTGAACATTAGCAAGGTTGTTGCTAACATTACAGCAACGTACAGTTTTTCATTTCCAGGAATCTCATCCTTTGATATCCATGCTACCCATATGGCAACTCCAAGCGATGAAACAGCTGCAATATGAGGTGCTATTCCCCACACTAAAGCCACTGTGATAACTAAGATTGGCAGGAGAATGTACAGTTTTCTGAGGAAATATCTAATCGGTTTAAAGTGTTCTCTGGGCATTCCTTTTAGGCCTAAACGTTTTGTTTCAAGATCTATAAATAGATAGACTCCAGAGTAGTATATCAAAGCAGGCAAAACTGCGGCAATGATAAGCTTGTTATACGGAACTCCAAGGAATTGAGCCATAATAAAAGCTGCGGCACCCATAACCGGTGGCATTAACTGGCCACCTGTTGAAGCGACAGGCTCAACCGCACCTGCTATTTCCTTGGGATAACCTGCTTTTTTCATCAGAGGTATCGTAAAAGTTCCAGTTGTTAGAACGTTAGCAACGGAGCTTCCGCTTACCGTTCCCATCATACCACTTGAGATAACAGCGGCCTTAGCAGGACCTCCGGGGCGTGTTCCAAAGATTGTTATCATAAACTCAGTTATGTAATCGCTTACTCCAATTTTCAAGAGAAATGCTCCAAAGAATACAAATGCAAAGACATAAATTGTCATGACGTAGAATGGGATTCCAAAAATGCCCTGGTCCAAATAAAGGTACTGGGCAATTCTTGTCCAATTGTAGCCGGCATCTCGAATTCCATAGATTAAGAACACAGTAACAATAGTGGGTAGAATCCATCCGATAGTTCGTCTTGTAGCTTCTAAAACCAATAATATCGCAAGGAATCCAAAGATGACATCAGTTTGATTTACATTATAATACACCATATATGTGGGCCATCTCCAGAACTTATAGAGAGCCGCTGCAAGTCCGAGGATTATAAGGATATAGTCTATTATCTGAACTTTCTTCAGGTATTTTTCTCGTTTCATGATTGGATATCTTAAGAATGCTATGACAAAAATCATGCCCAAGACAAAGGCCATTACCTGCTGATCTTGGAAATCAAGTTTTAGGAACTCAAGTTTTATGCCCATTTTTTCGAGCAAGGAATACAGAGAAAACGTAAAGTTGAATATGAAGAGTATTTCAAACAGACCAATGAGGATTGCCGCAGCTTTCACGATGTTCTCAAGCTTTGAAGGTAGGGTCCTTGTAGTCTCTAGCTTTATCTTTTTTTCTATCTTCTCAAGATTTTCTCCCATCTTTAACACCTCCTAATTAATGTCAGAATTATCGGATCCCTCTTAACACTAATTTTCATTATACCCTCCTCAGGAGGTTGGACAAATATGATTTTACCATCGATTTTTAGGGTAACATTATTCACGGGAATAAACCAATATTCCCAGGATTTTCCAAGGTATTTGTTCATATTTTTAACATAAAAATCACCAGATCGATATTGAAAATCTATGGGCTGTCCAGCGAGGAACTCCTGCCATTTTTCTTGAATGGCATATATCCCGGTACCATTAATTCGATACACATCCACAACCTTAGTTAATGAAACACTGTGGGTATAGTCCACTTCCAATGTGTATTCTGATGTGAGGGGAAGATAACACACTCTCCCATTAAATCCTATTCTGAGGGTAGAAATCGGGAATAATATGGCGAGGAATAGCAGTAATAACAATAAAAAAAGAAAAAATTTCTTCAAAAAATTTCACCCCCTCACTCTTTGGGCTTGTACTTGTCCGGCACCGTAATGCCCTGTTCTTCGTAGTATTTGATAGCCCCTGGGTGGAGGGGTATCATAAGTCCATCAAAGGCGTGGTGTATGTCTATCTGGTGTGCAACTTGATGGGCTTTTGCAAGCTCATCAATGTTCTCATAGAGAATCTTTGTTATTTCATAAACTACATCATTCGGAACATCCTTGTGGACAATCAGTGTTGACTTAACTGCAACTGTTTGGGCATCTTCCGTCATTCCGTTATAGGTTCCTTTGGGTATGATAACCTTAACGTAGAATGGATATCCCTCGTCATGGAGTTTTTTAATAACATCGTCTGGAATTGACAGAATTCTCACCGGAACCTTCACAGCTATCTGGTTAACTGCGGGGGCAGGATATGCAATAACTGTGAATTCCGCATCGACCTGCCCAAGAACCAAGCTCTGGGAAGCTTCTTCAAAAGTCTGATAAACTTTGTCTATCTTATCCCAGACGCCAGCTGCTTTCAAGACTCTCTCAGCGGTTGCAGCTGTACCACTCCCAGCGGCACCAACGACGACTTTCTTACCGGCTAAGTCTTGGAGGCTCTTAATGTTACTGTCAGCTCTTACAACAATCTGAACTGGCTCTGGGTATAGTGTTCCTATAGCTCTCAGAACTTTAATTGGTTTTCCTTCAAACTGGAACTTACCTTCCCAGGCATACCATGTGACATCGTTCTGGGCAATTGCAACTTGGGCTTCTCCGTTTCCAACAGCCTTACAGTTGGCAACACTTGCACCGCTTGTAACAGCTTTGGCTGCAATATCTTTGCTCTTCTTGTTAATTACCTTTGCAAGCATTGAACCAATGGCAAAATACACACTACCGGGTCCTGAACCGGTATAAATGGTGATTTCCCATTTTCCTTCACTGTTCTTCTGGACAATTGGCTTGCTTGTGGTTGTGCCACCACTGGTGCCACCGCTGATACACCCTGCTGCAACTATACCTAACAAAACAACAAATACCAAACCAAGGGCTTTCCACTTTCTCATTTTTATTCACCTCATGTAGGGAGGGGGCAGAACCCCCTTAGAGCATATGCCTCCTAAATATTTGTAAAGTCATCAATTATATATTTTTTGGCCAGTTGGAAGATTTACAGAGTAGTAAATAATATAAAGTGTGGAAAGGCGAAGATTCTTCAGTAATAGTACCAGATGGTCCAGTAGTCATTGATGTCTTCTCCAAGGCTCTCAAGATATTCAAGATACTCCTTAATCGGAACATCTGGATAAGTATAAAGCTTGGTTTCTCCAATACCTTTCTCCCAAGGATGCATCAAGTATATCCTGCTCCCATCAGGTCTAATACCCACAAGCTCCCTGTCCTGCCATGCCCTGAGATGATTCTTACCCATTCTGGGCACATTGAAAACGGGTTCATCTGGTCTGAATTGGCCGGGTAGTAATCTCGCCTCTTCTTTTCTCTCCTGTACAACTCTGGCTATCGGAACAAGATAATCCTTCTGCTCAATTTTGCCTTTTGGATAGAAGGTATAATATGGATCAATGCCGACTTTCTTCAATGCTATCCTAAGAGCAACGTTTTCAAATCTTCTACTAACGTTCCTCTGGTAAACAAGCTGGTTGTAAATATAAATGCCCTGTTTTCTTATCTTATATGCGGCTTCGGCCATTTCAGGTGTTACTTCATATGCGCTTTCAACGTGTGTTGAAATTGAAACATTTCTCTTTCCGGGATCAATGTATGAACCTAATATCTCAGCAAGACTGTCGGTAATTCTCATTGGGACTGTTACAAATATTCTGCTGCCCCATCTAATGTTAACAACATGATCCATTTCAGCAAATTTGGCCATGATTTTGTCGATTATCTTATCACTCAGTGCTAATGGGTCACCTCCTGTGATGAGGACATCCATCATTGAATCGTGCTCGGCAAACCATTCTAATGCTTTTTCAATGGTATCCCATCCCGGGAATGAGCCGGCCATGAATGGCTCAAGGACCTCCCAATTTCTCTGGCAATAAACGCATATCTGGGGGCAGGTATCGTAAGCCTTGAGGATTGCAATCGTTACATATCTCCTTGTAACAAGATCTATGGGGGAGGTATCATGTTCTCCCATGAAATCGAAGTAATATTCTCTATCTTCCTTATGCTGAATCATGTTGCTGACATACCATGTCGGAGGCATTACCTGTCTTCTTACCTGAAGGTCATATTTGTATGGCTCTTCGAAATCCCAGAGGTGGAGATAATATGGCGTTATTCCCCATGGAATGTGATACTTAACTGCAATCTCTACCTGCTCTAAATCTTCTTCTGGTGTTTTCACAATACCAAGCTCATTAAGCTCCCTCAGAGTCTCCAGGCCCTTTTCTCTCTTTAGAACATGTGAGAACTGCCATCTGTAGTCAAACCATTCATCTTCAGTTATCCCAAAGTACTCCATGAGCTGCTCTCTCTGTTTCTTTCTTTTTTCGATGATTCCTTTATCAAGACCAGTCGGATAGCGTTTGAGATACCCCCTAATATAGTCCCACTCTTTGTCGAGATATTCTGAACGCGCAAGTGCGGCTTTTCTTCCTTTGATCTTACTGAAATCAACAAACTTTATACCTGCCGCTTCTAATTTTGGACCCAGCCATCCTTTTGAATATGCACTCTTACCTGCCATGGCTTTAAATAGATGCCTGAACTCCTCTACAAAGCCTTCAGTGATTATTCCAAGGACTCTCTTATCCCCTTTTGTAGCCTTCCAGAGATATTCAAGGGTTGAAAATCCTGCAGCGTTTTCTCCGTATTGAGAAATTATGTTAAGGAATACTCCAATTGCTTCTATTGCGAGCCATCTATCGATAGGATCAACTTGAATTTCTCCGCTTTTAAATTTCCATTGAAGGTTTTCACTAAAGCTCGCCAGTTTTTCTCTGGCTTCTTCAAGAGTTTCACTGTTGAGCAGGATTTCTTTGATTTCTGGAAGAGAATCAAATATCTTTAAAAATTCTTCATATCCAACTCCCTGTTTCAGACCCCAGGGAGATTCTTCAATATTGAAAGTTGAAATAGCACTTTCCATCTGTTTTTCCATATTTACACCTCCATGCCCTTATATGGGCATTGCAACCTCTCAGGACATTACTGTACTTCTTCCATCATTGAGGCTGCATTACACTTTTTAGTGAATAGCAATGGTGTTATATATTTTGCTTTTACATGGAAGTAAAACCTTACAAATTTCAAAATTTGATAGAAAAATAGCGAAAAATTTTACATATTCTGCAATTTAATTCGAAACCTTTGCTAAATTAATACTTAACCTATGCATCATCACGAAGATTTAACTTTTCAAATATAAACATTAGCTTTATGTTAGACAAATCTAACAACTTAAAAGATTGCCGCATCTAAACACAAGACTTTTTAATGGCTTCTGTTCGCATTCTATTCGAGGTGTTAAAGTGAAAATCATAATGACCACAAAGGTTGACCTTGCATCCATGAATATAAAGGAGAAACTTGTAGAGAACTTTGGATTCAGGGAATTTGGAACGTTATTTGACAATAATCCAGTATATTACAAAGATAACATGCTCATACTCACTACCAACGAAGAAATGATATACTACGATAACCTTGATGAGAGTATAGGAAAACAACTCGGAGTTAGGCCTGAGATAATTGTGTTTGCCTCACGACATTCCAGCAAACAAAAAATGCCCACACTAACGACTCATGTAACAGGAAACTGGGGAAAGGCAATGTATGGTGGAAAAGATGAAAATCTTGCAGTAGCACAGCCGAATGCTATGAAGCTTGCTCTGTTGAAACTTAATGAGCTCAACGATCTTGGATGGACGGTTTGTTATGAAGCGACACATCATGGTCCGAGCGAGCTTGAGGTTCCTTCTCTCTTCATTGAAATAGGGTCAAGTGAAGAGGAATGGGCAAACACAAGGGCAGGGGACGTAGTAGCTGAGACGATAATTTATGTTCTCAACACATATCAGAAAGTCAGATTTGAGGTGGCAATAGGGATTGGGGGAGGACATTATGCACCGAAGCAGACAAAAAGGGCACTTGAGGGGGATATAGCATTTTCACATATAGCTCCAAAATATACCCACCCTATCTCAAGAACGATGCTTCTAAAAGCAATCGAAAGAACCGATGGAAAAGTTGATGCTGTATATGTTGATTGGAAGGGTAGCAAGGGAGAAACTCGTCAAATGGCAAAGGCATTTGCCCAAGAACTTGGACTGGAATTCATAAAGGACTAATAATCGAAACGTTTAAAGCTATTGACTTTAAATTCTAAAATTAGCAGTGTCTCTTTGGCTAAAATTTATATACTATCTGGGTACAAAGTGAAACAGATGTTAAATTGCTCCCCGGAGGGTGAAAAGATGTTGAAGCTAATTGAAAATGCGATTGAAAGGACATCTTCAGAAATCAGCAACGCGCCTGAAATACAAGCTCCCCAAACAGACGTTGATGAGGAGCTTAGGAGACTTTTGGAGCAGATACAAGCAAAGATTTATGTTGTCGGTGTTGGTGGTGCTGGTTGTAATACTGTAAATAGAATGATGCAGGTAGGCATTCAGGGTGCCAAAATCATAGCTGTTAATACCGATGCTCAGGATCTTTTAAAGATTAAGGCTCATAAGAAAATTTTAATTGGTAAAGAACTTACAAGAGGACTTGGAGCTGGAAATGACCCAAAAATGGGTGAAGAAGCTGCAAAAGAAAGTGAGAGAGATATTAGGGAAGCTCTTGAAGGCGCTGACATGGTGTTCATAACATGTGGTCTTGGTGGCGGAACTGGAACCGGTGCAGCTCCAATAGTTGCTGAAATGGCAAAGAAAATGGGAGCGTTGACTGTATCAGTTGTTACGCTTCCTTTCACTGTCGAGGGCATACGGAGGATAAAGAACGCTGAATATGGTCTCGAAAGACTCAGAAAGAATAGTGATACCGTCATAGTTATTCCAAATGATAAGCTTATGGAGGTTGCACCTAACCTACCGATACACATGGCGTTCAAGGTATCTGATGAAATCCTCGTTCAAGCTGTAAAGGGCATAACAGAGCTTATTACCAAACCGGGACTTGTTAATCTGGACTTCAATGATGTCAGGGCAGTCATGAAAGATGGCGGCGTTGCTATGATAGGTATTGGGGAGAGTGACAGTGAAAAGAGAGCTCTGGAGGCAGCACAGCAGGCTCTGAACAGTCCATTGCTTGATGTCGACATAAGCGGTGCTAAGGGAGCTTTGATAAGCATTGCCGGTTCAGATGTTAAGCTTGAAGAGGCACAGAACATAATCGAACTCGTAACGAGCAAACTTGATCCAGAGGCACAGGTAATCTGGGGAATTCAGCTTGACGAAGAGCTTGGGAAGATGATAAGGGTCATGATAGTGGTTACTGGTGTAAGTTCTCCTTATGCTGTAGTTGAGGAGGAAGTCCCAAGCTTCGGGGAGGAAGGTGAGAGAAGGGTCATTAAGCTTGATCTCGAAGAGCTTTAGCCTTTTTTAGTAATTTTACAATTTCAGCGGGGTGTTGAAAGTGGCAGAGAACTACATAGAAAAACTTAAAAAGTTCCTATCGGAGTCGAAGAGGGTTTTGATGGTTACAAAAAAACCCAGTGGAAAGGAATATAAGATGGCTGCAAAAATCACTGGGCTTGGAATGCTCCTAATCGGCCTTATTGGCCTGATAACCCGTATCATTGGATATCTTGTAACGGGTCAGTGAATTTATACTTGGTGGTTAGGATGGACGGTAAGATCTATACTGTCAGGGTTACAGTTGGGCAGGAAGAAACAACTGCAAAGTTGATTTACAGTAAAATTAGAACATATAATCTTCCCGTCTATGCTATCTTGGCACCATCAAAAGTTAAGGGTTACATATTTGTCGAAGCTCCAAGCAAGAGTGCAGTTGATGAGGCAATAAAAGGAATCAGGCATGCCAAGGGCACACTACCGGGGGAGATTCAGTTCGGGGAAATAGAACACTTCCTTGAGGAGAAACCAGCGGTGAGCGGGTTTGAGCCCGGAGATATCGTGGAGCTGATAGCCGGCCCGTTCAAAGGCGAGAAGGCCAAGGTCGTTAGGGTTGATGAAGCAAAGGATGAGATTGTCGTTGAGCTAATTGGAGCTATAGTGCCCATCCCCGTTACTGTCAGGGGTGAATACGTTAGACTTATAAGCAAGAGACAAAAGGAGTGAAGGGGTGAGATTAATGCCACAAGTCGTCGAGGTATTGGTTGAAGGCGGTAAAGCTACTCCGGGTCCTCCACTTGGACCTGCCATCGGTCCCTTAGGATTGAACGTTAAGCTGGTTGTTGATAAGATCAACGAGGCTACAAAGGACTTTGCAGGGATGCAGGTTCCGGTTAAGATCATAGTTACCGACCCAAAGAAGAAAGAGTTTGAAATTGAAGTTGGTGTGCCACCGGTTAGCCAGCTCATCAAGAAAGAACTTGGCTTAGGTAAGGGTTCAGATGCTCCCAAGAACAACATCGTTGGAAACCTTACGATGGAGCAGGTCATAAGGATAGCTAAGGCTAAACAGGATCAAATGCTGGCAGCTGATTTAAAAGCGGCAGCTAAGGAAGTCATTGGAACAGCACTCAGCATGGGGGTTACAGTTGAAGGCAAGGATCCGAGAGAGGTTCAAAAAGAGATTGATGAAGGCGTTTATGACGAAATTTTTGCCAGCGCTGAGGAGTGAGGGAAAAGTTTAAAAGTTCCTCTTTTTACGCATTTTTGACTTTTTCCTTAGGGCTTAAATCAAAAAAGAAAGGGGGGCTGTAAATGGCCTTTGACAAGCAAAAACTCGTGGAAGCGGTGAAGGAGGCTAAAGCCCGGGCTAAGCCGCGCAACTTCACACAGACCGTCGAAGTGGCAGTCAACCTCAAGGATATTGATTTGAAAAAACCCGAGAACAGGTTTAAGCTTGAGGTTATACTGCCACACGGTAGGGGTAAGGAACCTAAGATCGCGGTCATAGCTGATGGTGCGGTCGCTGAGGCGGCCAAAAAGCTCGGGCTGGATGTTATTAGTGGAGAGGAATTAGAGGAATTAGGGAAGAATCCGAGGCAGGCCAGAAAACTCGCAAAAGGTTATGACCTGTTCATAGCTGCAGCACCATTGATGCCAAAAATCGGTAGGTACCTCGGTAGGTATCTTGGTCCAAGGAACAAAATGCCGCAGGTAGTGCCACCAACAATGACAAACTTAGAACCAATAGTAGGGAGACTTAGGAGGACAGTTAGAATTCAGCTTAAGAACAACCCAGTTGTTCATGCACCAGTTGGCACTGAAAAGATGGAGGATGAGAAGATTGCAGAGAACATTGAAGCTGTTCTGAATGCCATCATAGGAAAACTTGAGAGAGGAGAGAACCAAGTCAAGTCAGTGTACGTCAAGACAACAATGGGACCCGCTGTAAAGGTGGAGAGGTGATTTGAATGGCTCATGTTGCTGAATGGAAGAAGAAAGAAGTTGAAGAGCTTGCAAAGATTCTCAAGAGTTATCCAGTAATAGCCCTCGTTGATGTTGCTAATGTGCCGGCTTATCCTCTATCAAAGATGCGTGAAAAGCTCCGCGGAAAAGCCCTTCTCAGAGTCTCAAGGAACACCCTCATTGAACTGGCCATCAGGAAAGCGGCACAAGAGCTCGGAAAGCCAGAGCTTGAGAAGCTCATCGAGTACATTCAAGGCGGGGCCGGAATCTTAGCAACAGAAATGAATCCATTCAAGCTCTACAAGCTCCTTGAGGAAAGTAAAACGCCTGCTCCAGCCAAACCGGGTGTTCCAGTTCCGAGAGATGTTATTATACCAGCCGGCCCGACTTCAATTGCACCAGGTCCTCTCGTAGGTGAGATGCAAGCTCTCGGAATACCAGCGAGAATTGAAAAGGGTAAAGTCTCAATCCAGAAAGATTATCAGGTTTTGAAGGCAGGTGAGGTTATAACACCCCAACTCGCGAGAATCCTCAATGCCCTTGGGGTCGAGCCTCTTGAAGTTGGTCTCAACTTGCTGGCAGCTTACGAGGATGGGCTCGTATACACACCGGAAGTTCTGGCAATAGATGAGGGCACATACTTAGAAATGCTCCAAAAGGCTTATATGCAGGCATTCAACCTGTCAGTTAATATTGCCTATCCAACCAGCCAGACTATTGAAGCAATCATCCAGAAAGCATATCTTGGAGCAAAGAATGTTGCGGTTGAAGCTGGCTACATCACCAAGGACACTGTGGAAGACATCTTTGGCAGAGCTTTCAGAGTTGTCTTGCTCATAGCACAGAACTTGCCTGAGGAACTGCTCGATGAAAAGACCAAAGAGCTTTTAAACCAACAGGCACAAATAGCCGTTGCCGCTCAGCCTCCACAGGAGGAAAAGGTTGAAGAGGCTGAGGAGGAAGAAGAGGAGGAAGAGGCAAGCGAAGAGGAAGCCCTCGCAGGACTGGGGGCATTGTTTGGATAAACCTTTCAATTTCCTGCGTATCGAAAAATAAGTAAAAAATAAAGATAATTTGGAGGTGCGAAAGATGGAGTACGTGTATGCTGCTTTGTTATTACACGCCGCTGGAAAGGAGATAACTGAGGAGAACCTCAAAGCAATCCTTGAGGCTGCTGGAGTTAGTCCGGATGAAGCAAGGATAAAAGCTCTCGTTGCCGCCCTTGAGGGAGTTAACATCGATGAAGTCATTGAGAAGGCTGCAATGCCGGTTGCTGCCCCTGTTGCTGTTGCAGCTACTCCTGAAGCAACCGAAGAAGCTCCAGCCGAGGAAGAGGAGGAAGAAGAGGAGGAAGAGGCAAGCGAAGAGGAAGCCCTCGCAGGACTTGGAGCTCTCTTCGGTTGAATCCTTTCTTCGTCCGCCCTCTGGGCGGCCTTTACATACCTTTTACAGTTCTCTATCACATCTTCAAAGGGTTAAAACAAAATTAATCACCTCTACGCTTTGAAAATACAAGATGCTGACTTCCCTGATAATTTCCCCTGTAGGGATTCTGGGCTGGTTCTTCTAAACGAATGAACGCTATCTGGACGAATCTCTCTCCATATGCGAGCTCTATTTCATTATCAGAGCTGTTAAAGACTACAAGGGTCAGATTTCCATCCCACCCCGGATCAACCCATGCAAAAGAGCCGAGAAGTCCTTCCCTTGCAAGGGAGCTCCTGAGCTTCATATCTCCCATAACATCATCAGGAAGCTTAATCCTCTCAAGGGTTAGGATGAGGGCATGGGTCTTAGGGGGAATACATACCTTGCCTTCCTTCTCAACATTTACAAATCTGCCGTCGATCGTTGCTTCCTTACCAACTCGAAGATCATAACCTGCAGGTTGGAGAGATTTCTCATTGAATGGATCGATTAAAATTTCTTCTCTGATTTTCTTGTCTGGCAACATCATAAAAACCACCGCAAGGTTTATTTTACCATCCCTTAAAACTCTTTTGAGGGCCCGTGGCCTAGGGGATATGGCGCCGGCCTTCGGAGCCGGTAGTCGCGGGTTCGAATCCCGCCGGGCCCGCCATCCCTCGACAATTGGGAACGAATTTTGTCCAAATAACTTCTTATCATCCTTCTAATCTTTTCGCACTGAAACAGCAATGGCTCAGTTAAACACTGATTATCGTTATATGCCAAGCATCATCTCACATTACTTTTTCGGACGTGGATAATATGTCCTAAAATTGGAACTCTTTTGATGTCCGTAAGTACCCATAAGCTTCCTAAAAGCTCCTTGTCATTTCACTTTATAACAGGGTTATTTTCCTTAAAAAGGTTTTAACAAACTGTTTACATCTCTCCGGCATCTCTGAACCCGTGCTTCAACCATCTATGTCCCTATCTGGGGTAGCCCTCCTATTCATTAGCCAGCTTTATATGTAACTTTGAAAAAGCTCAGAAGCGGTGAATTTTTCTGGTTTTTACACCTCTATATTTTCCACTCTCCAGAGGCAAAAAAATCCTGTAAAATGCCGCCGTTTACCAAAAAGCTTATATATCTCGAATGCCCTAAATAAGACTGAAAAGCTTTGTATGGAGGTGTTGTGAATGGCTGAGTTGCCAATTGCTCCAATTGACAGGCTGATTAGGAAGGCCGGTGCTGAGAGGGTTAGTGAGGAAGCGGCCAAGGTTCTCGCCGAGTACCTCGAAGAGTATGCAATCGAACTTGCTAAGAAGTCAACCGAATACGCCAGACACGCCGGCAGAAAGACAGTCAAGGCCGAGGATATCAAGCTCGCTATTAAAGCCTGAAGAATTGAATCTCTCTTTGGTCTTTAGTTTTTTGTTCGATATCCAAAATGATTTAAAATCTTTTTCTGACGTTGTAACATGCACGAGATAGCCATTCGGATAACCAAACGAAATCACAATGCGTTCGTGCACCTTTTGGGAGCTCTGGAGAGCCAAGGTTTTGACCTGAGTGATCTTCTGATAACAAAGGACCTCAAAGAAATTCTTAAAGTGAAGCCTAAAGCTGTCCTATACTCTTTCTTCACAGAGGAGATATGGGAAGTTGAAAAGGAAATCAGATTTCTTAAAATGAGCTTTGCACCTCTTCTGATAGCTGGTGGATACCATACAACTGCTATGCCCCGGCATACCCTCAATGTCCTCGGTTTTGATATCGCTGTCATTGGTGAGGGAGAGGCGGTTATATATCATCTCCTGCAGGCGTTGAGAGGAAACAACTTCAAAGTTAATAAAGGTCTTTTAAAAATCCGTGGGCTGGCCTTTTATCTTGGGAAAAAACTTACCTTCACAGGTTTTGCTCGAACTGAGGATTTTTGGCGCTTTCCACCTTATCCCGATGGATTAAGATTAATAGCTCCAATGGAGATAAGCAGAGGTTGTCCATTTGGCTGTTATTACTGCCAGACTCCCTATCTCAAGGGATTTAGGATGAGACACAGACCAATCGATCAGATTGTGAGGTATTCCCGCAGAATGCGGGACATGCGCTACATAACCCCAAATGCTTTTGCGTATGGCTCCCCCGGTGCCGTTCTAAAGCTCAACAAACTTGAGGCTCTCCTTAAAGCTCTCCAACCTCTTAGAAAAGAGGGACGAAGGCTTTTTTACGGTACTTTTCCCAGTGAAGTAAGGCCGGAATTTGTGGTTCCAGAGACGTTGGAGTTATTAATCCAGTATGCTGACAATAGGAGGCTGGCCATAGGTGCTCAGAGCGGCGATGATGCAATGCTAAAAGCCATGCACAGGGCTCACAGATTAGAACATGTTCAGAGAGCCGTTGAATACATGCTCGAATATGGAATAGAACCTGTTGTGGATTTCATCGTGGGGTTACCCGGTGAAAACGAAGAAAGTCAAAAGAAAAGCATTGATCTTATGAAATGGATTATGAGGAAAGGAGGAAAAGTGAGGGCACACTACTTCATGCCATTGCCTGGGACACCATGGGCTCGCTGCAAACCAAGTCAATTGAGCAGAGAAATGGAGAAGTTTTTAGGAAGAATGGCAGCAAAGGGAAAGATAGAGGGCTCATGGGGAAATCAGATACTTCTCTCAAAAAAGCTCCAGAAACTGATTGAAGAGTTCTATGAAGAACCTATGAGTTATGATGGCAGGATTAGGGAGGCATGCAAAACTTTATAACTGCTCTCTGATTTAATCGGCATGACGGCAAATGTATGCCGAAAACTATAAAAGATTTGAACTACTCATAGACAAATTGCGAGAGTTTGATGGTATTATCATTGTGGAAGGTGCGCGAGACGAGGTGGCTTTAAGAAATTTGGGGGTCAGGGCGGAGATAATAAGGCTATCCCGCTTACCTTTGGCTGAAATCGCTTTCATTGCCTCTCAGCATCATGATGTCATGATATTAACTGATCTGGACAGGGAAGGAGAAGAGTTAGCAAAAAAATTAACTATGTATTTGGAAGGTTATAAATGCAGGGTTGATACAGAGACGAGAAGAGAACTCAGAAGAATCGCCAAAAAGGACATTAAAGGTATTGAAGAACTATATGGACTTTATTTAAAACTCCGTTTCTGACCCCCTTAAGAGGAGGGGATTTCCTTGAAGAGGAAAAAGACAGTGCTACATCATATACTGTCTGAAAAGCAGAAATTTGAAAAAAAGAAAGAGGGTGATGGCATGTCTGCAAAGGACGATTTTGGAACAACAAAGTATGTAATTTATGCAGAATTTGAAGCCAGTGGAATAGTCGAAAGACCCGATGTGGTTGGTGCTATTTTCGGTCAAACTGAAGGTTTACTCGGGGACGATTTGGATTTAAGAGAGCTTCAAAAAACGGGGAGAATTGGAAGAATAAAGGTAGATGTTCACACAAAAGCTGGAAAAACTTACGGGACAATAACAGTTCCTTCAAGCCTTGATAGAGTGGAAACAGCTATCTTGGCAGCAGCTCTGGAGACGATAGATAGAGTTGGGCCAGCTGAAGCGAAGATAAAAGTTCTCAAGATCGAGGATGTAAGGGCAACAAAGAGAAAGTACATAATTGAGAGAGCGAAGGAAATACTCGAAACACTTATGGAGGAGGAGATACCTGAAACCCAAGAACTCACGGATGAAGTTAAAAAAGCGGTCCGTGCTAAGGAGCTCATTGAATATGGACCTGAGAAGTTACCAGCAGGACCTCACGTGCCATTTTCAGATTCAATCATCGTAGTTGAGGGTAGAGCCGATGTTCTTAACCTGCTTAAGCACGGCATAAAAAATGCCATAGCTGTTGAGGGAACTTCAGTTCCTGAGACCATAATCAAGCTTAGCAAGGAGAGAATAGTCACTGCATTTACCGATGGCGATAGGGGAGGAGAACTTATCCTCAAGGAACTTTTGCAGGTTGCTGACGTTGACTATGTTGCGAGAGCCCCTGAGGGGAAAGAAGTTGAAGAGCTCACGAAGAAAGAGATAGTAAAATCTCTGAGAAGCAAAGTTCCGGCAGAACAGGTCATAAATGAAATATTCTACAAGGGTCGGAACTTCTATCAAGTGATAAAGGAAAAAGAAAGCGTTAAACATGAAAAACCTGAACCAGTTCAAAAGATTGAAGTGAAATCAGCTGAAAGGCCTTCCATTAAGGAAAGAGAAGAAAAAATCATAAAACCAATTCAGGCTCCAAAACCGTCAGCACTTGATGAATTCAAAGATTTTGTTGAAAAGGTTAAAAGTAACTCAAATGCTATACTCTTAGATGAAAATAAGAATATAATAGCTGAAATTCCGGTCAGAGACCTGCTCAGCTCACTCAGCGATAGAGAGGGCATATATGCGATAATATTCAATGGGATAATAACCCAGCGGTTAATTGATATAGTCAGTGAGAGGGGAGTTAAATACCTCATTGGAGCAAGAAAGGCAAACGTTGTCAGAAGACCTGTTGAGCTGAAGATAATAACCTTTGCGGAGTGACTCTTTCCTTTTCCTGCTTCAGGGACTAAGTTTATAACCCATTCCTCATTTTTTTCCTTGGTGGGGAAAATGCATGTCGAAGAAATCATTTTGAAGTATGCTCTCATCAATGCTATCAAACATGGGGGAAAGGCAAATCCAAAGGCAGTTATAGGAAAAGTCCTGGGAGAAAATCCCAAGCTCAGACCAAGGGCTAAGGAAATAATACCTCTTGTGAACGAAATCGTTGAAAATGTGAATGTCATGACTCCTGAGGAGCAGGAGAGAAAGCTAAAGGAGATATATCCTGAATTTTTTGAGGTTAAAAAGGAGAAAAAAGAAGAAAAGAAGGGTCTTCCTCCACTTCCAAAGGCAGAGAAGGGAAAAGTTGTTACACGCTTTGCTCCAAACCCGGATGGTGCTTTCCATCTTGGTAATGCAAGGGCTGCAATATTGAGCCATGAATACGCCCGTATGTATGAGGGAAAATTCATTCTCAGATTTGATGATACTGACCCGAAAGTTAAAAGACCAGAGCCAATTTTCTATGAGTGGATAATAGAGGATCTAAAATGGCTCGGCTTTCAGATTGATGAGATACATTGTGCAAGTGACAGACTTGAGATTTACTACAGATATGCAGAGGAGCTTCTGAAAATGGGGAAGGCATATGTATGCACATGCAAACCGGAGGAATTTAGAAAGCTCAGAGACGAAGGGAAACCCTGTCCTCACAGGGAGCTACCGCCAGAAGTTCAGCTTAAAGAATGGAAGAAGATGCTTGGAGGGGAATATAAAGAGGGTGAAGCGG
Source organism: uncultured Thermococci archaeon (assembly GCA_964487115.1). Classification (GTDB taxonomy): domain Archaea; phylum Methanobacteriota_B; class Thermococci; order Thermococcales; family Thermococcaceae; genus Thermococcus. The sequence continues at coordinate 29,589 of CAZAPD010000071.1, forward strand.
TTGTTAGAATAAAAACAGATCTCACTCATCCGAATCCTGCTGTGAGAGAATGGCCTGCATTGAGGATAATAGACGATCCAAACCATCCAAGGACAGGTAACAAGTATCGTGTATGGCCTCTCTACAATTTTGCCTCTGCCATAGATGACCATGAGCTCGGCGTCACTCATATATTCCGCGGACAAGAGCATGCTGAAAATGAGACAAGACAGCGGTATGTCTATGACTACTTCGGCTGGGAGTACCCAGCGACTGTGCACCATGGGAGGCTCAGCATCGAAGGAGTTATACTCAGCAAATCAAAGACACGGAGAGGTATAGAAGAGGGGAGATACGTTGGATGGGACGATCCAAGATTAGGAACGATCAGAGCTCTCAGGAGAAGAGGAATAAAGCCAGAGGCCATAAAGGAAGTAATAATTGAAGTTGGCCTCAAGAGAAGTGATACAACAATAAGCTGGGATAACTTGGCTGCTATAAACAGAAAGATTGTTGATCCAATAGCTAACAGATATTTCTTCGTTGCCGACCCTATCCCAATGTATGTAGAGGGATATGATAAGGAATTTGTGGCACAAATACCACTTCATCCTGATCATCCAGAAAGGGGCTATAGACGGCTTAAATTCACTCCCGGAAAGCCAGTTTATGTAGCAAAGGATGATTTGGGACTACTTAAAAGGAGTGAATACATAAGGCTTAAGGACCTCTTCAATGTTAAGATCCTTGAGGTGAATGATAGGGGAATTAGGGCGGAATTTGATAGTGTTGAATATGAAAAAGCAAAGGAACATAGATGGCATATGATACATTGGGTACCAGAAGGAAGACCCTGTGAAGTCTTGATTCCGGAAGGGGATGACATTATAACCAGAGAGGGATTTCTTGAGAAGCATGCGAAAGTTGAGGTTGATGAAGTTGTCCAGTTCGAACGTTTTGGCTTTGTGAGGATTGATGAAATCAGGAAGGATAAAGTTGTGGCGATTTTTGCCCACAAGTGATCTGTTATTCTCTTCACTTCCATTTTATGAGGTTGTTTGTAATGAGATATTAATTGTCAGGATTTACTTGATTAAATTAATGTTCTCCAGAAAAATTTAAATATATTTTAATCTTAATAAGTATGGTGATACTCATGGATGTCCTTCTGGAGACTTATTGTCCGCACTGTGAAAGTAATACCTTACACCACATATACATAAATGAATATGGCTATTTGGTATGTCTATGTACAAAATGTGGCAATATAAGAGAAGGAAAAACAGTCAAAAAATTAGTTCGTATAGTAACTCAAAAGGAGGATAAAAAAATAGTAGCCAAAATTAATTATATCGATTCAAGTAATTACATGAATTGGTTCAACTGTGTAACCGGGAAGAATATTGAAGGAAAGAAAGTTAATCCAGAGGATTATTCTGAATTTAAAGGTGATATCATTGTAATGTAAATTAAGGGGGAGAAAATTTAAAGAGAAAAAAATCATTCAAGCAATCCACGCCACTTCACAAGTCCCAAAAGGAACTTATAGGGCAACTTTTCATGATGAGGATACACCCTGATTGCATAATGCCAGCAGGGACTTCTGATGTATCTTAAAGCGTTCCCTTCATATCTGTAAAGCCATTTGCCATTTCCAAGCCCCTCTGGATGTCGGAGTTCAATTATGTATGCCTTTTCAACATTGTAACCTGAGGATGTTAAACCGTAATAGAGCTCTACTTTAACATCGTCTGGAGAGAGCCCGTCTAAGTTAATAACTACTTCAAACGCCCGGGCATCTTGTAGAATAACTTTTTCTATGCTAACTTTATCCCATAACTCTAAAATCTTCTGCTTCCATGAGGCTATTTCTTTTGCCCCTCTATAACTCTCTCTTGTAGCCCAGATAAAGTTGCTCATAGCTTTTGAGTAGAACTTGTCCATGTACTCTTTGACCATTCTATGAGTGCTGAAGCGTGGAGCTATGCTTTTTATGCTCTCCTTCATCATATATATCCATTCTTTCTTGTTTCCATAATATGTCGGGATTACCTCCTTTTCGAGCAGTTCATAGAGGCTCTCTGCATCTTTAAGGTCATCTTCCTCTGTCTCGGGCTCAGTGGTTTCGTCACCTATGACCCATCCATTCTTTCCATTGTATCCTTCAACCCACCATCCATCGTATATGCTCAAGTTAAGAACACCATTGAGTCCAGCTTTCATCCCGCTCGTTCCGCTCGCTTCCATGGGCCTCCGCGGATTGTTGAGCCACACATCAACGCCAGCAACCATCAGCCGGGCAGAACCGATGTCATAGTTTTCGAGAACAAAGATCTTTCCTTTGAACTCCGGCATCTGAGATATTTCATAAACTCTCCTGAGGAACTCCTTCCCTGCTTCATCCATTGGGTGGGCCTTACCACCGAAGATTATATAGACAGGTCTTTCGGGATCATTGACTATCCTGCTCAGTCTATCGAGATCACTCAGAATTAGGGTCGCCCGTTTATATGTGGCAAATCTTCTTGCAAATCCTATGATAAGGGCATTTTCGTCCATATTAGGTAGCGGTTCGTCTATACCAAGCCTTTCATTTCTGCGCATTATCTTTCTCCTGAGGAGTTCTATAAGCTCTCTCTTGGCTGCAAGATGAGCTTCCCATAATTCTCCGTCTGGAATCCTTTCAATCCCATACCAGATACCTTCGATATTTGCATATTCCCTCCATATCCTGCCGATATACCTGTCAAAAAGCTTCTTGATTTCGTTGTGGAGCCATGTTTTTGTATGGACCCCGTTTGTTATGCCTTCAATGGGGATTTCATCCAGAGGAACTCCTTCCCAGATTTCCTGCCACATCCTCTTTGTAACCTCAGCATGAAGTTTGCTGACGGCATTTACATAACTGGCGGTTCTTATTGCCAGCAGGGTCATGTTGATCTGGTCTCCCTCCAGTCCAAGGTTCAGAAATTCGTCTTTGGAAAGGCCTTCAAAGAACTTTTTCAGTCTCTTCTCGACCTCTGTCACTGGGAATCTATCGTGCCCTGCTGGGACTGGAGTATGTGTTGTGAAAACTGTTGTTCCACGCACTATGCTCAGGGCCTCAAGGAAAGTTAGGCCTTTCTCCAGATACCACGCTATTCTCTGGAAGCTGGCAAAAGCTGGGTGTCCTTCGTTGAGGTGTATGACACTGGGTTCTATACCGAGCTCTTTTAGGAGCCTCATTCCCCCGATTCCAAGGAGTATTTCTTGCTTGATTCTCTTGTCTATTTCAGCGTTGTAAAGGTAGTCACATATTCCTCTATCATCGGGACTGTTGGCTTTGACATCCGTGTCAAGGAGGTAGAGCTTAACCCTTCCAACCTTGACTTCAAATACACGGGCATAGACGATTCTGTCCTCAATAGGTACCTCTATAAGGAGGAGTTCTCCTGCATCATTCCTCACAGGAGTAATTGGCATTTCCTCTGGTTTGTGTTCAGGAAAGACCTCGATCTGCTTGCCGTTTCGATCTATCTCCTGCTTAAAATAACCATGTTTATACAAGAGACCTATTGCGATAAATGGCAGACCAAGGTCACTGGCAGTTTTAACGTGATCTCCAGCCAGAATCCCCAGACCGCCAGAGTAAATAGGGAGGCTTTTGCTTATTCCATACTCCATGCAGAGATAGACAATTGGTTTGTCCCATTTTGGATAGTTGGTTGAAAACCAAGTGCTTTCAGGATGCATATATGCTCTGAAGAGCTCCCATACAAGCTCATAGAGGTTCATGAAGTTGTCATCTTTAACAAGCTCTTCCAGTCTCTCTTTTGGAGTATCAATGAGAAGCTTCACGGGATTTTTGAATTCTGCCCAGTGTTCAGGATCTATATATTCCCAGAGTTTTGTGGCACGTCTGTTCCAGCTCCACCAGTAGTTGTAGGCCATCTCAGCAAGATTCTCAATTGGCTGGGGAAGTTTTTGCCTGATTAGAACTTCAACATCCCTGCTCATATTTTCACCTCATGGTATCATCTTAGGTGATATGTTGAATTTGAACATTAAAAGAGTTTTGGAACGACATTTAACGAAATTAAGAAAAAAGAGAGATTACTCTCCGAATTGGAATGGGCTTATATAATCTCCATATTTAGCTTGTGCATTCAACAGTCTCTGCCTCTCTTCCTCAAGAATTCTGTAGAACTCCTTCGGAACCTCCTTAACCTGCTCGCGATAGATCTTCTCAATGCGCTCTATCTTTGCCAAAAGCTCTGGAACCCTTATCATGAACTGCTTTTCATAATCCTTTTTCGTGTAGTCCTTGTTCAGAACCTCCTTGAAAAGCCTTGCCAAATCATCATATTTTGGGATATAGCCGATAGGGGTTTCTACTGCATCGACATCTCCATGAGCCCTTAGTTCCATCCATTTGAGCCACACAGCCTTATCAAGCTTGTGGTTGAGCCACTCGCCATTTTCATCACGGAGAAAGTAGTTAACTGCAAAGATTTTTGGCTCTTCAGCTACTTTCTCTGCAAATCTGAGGTAATTATCAATATATTCTCCCAGATGGACACTCATAAAGTCAAGTATAGCCATCGGATTGAAGGCTCTAACACCTTCCTTGCCAAGTGTCGCGGCTGTAGTCTCGGATTCAAGTGAGGCACCCATTGTAACGACTCCGTGCTTCCAATTAAAGGCTTCCCTAACAGGTGGCCATGTATCTTTATCACGACCTCCAAAGATCATTCCACCAATTTTGACTCCGCAGGGAGCATTGAGTGCTTCAAGATCAACATTTGGAAATACCTCAAGACTTACAGTGAAGCGAGCATTTTTATGACTTGGTGGGATTTCATTGCCCTCCCTGTCTCTCTTCCCTATCCACCACTGACCACTGTGATTCTCTCCCTCATCGGGTATTGGAATCCCCATATCGTTCCAGTACGGCTTTCCATCCTTGACAAGAACATTTGAGAATATTATTTCATGCTGGGAATGGAGTACTTCCCATATTACAGGATCATCTTCAGGATTGACGCCTTGGATGATACCGAAAACGCCTTTCTCAACGTTTGCACCTCTTGCCTCACCTTTCATAGGGACTATGAACGTCAGATCGTCACCGACGATGTTCTCCCACGGAATCATCGCTGTTGATGTTTTTCCGCACATGCTTGGATAAGCCCCGGTGAAATAAGTTCTCCTGCCGTTTGGTCCGTTCACGCGCATGAGGAACATATGTTCGCTAAGCCACCCTTCCTTAACGGCACGCTGAATAGTGAGCCTGAAGGCAAGCTTTTTGAGACCTATCGTGTTGCCTCCATACTGGGTGTTAACAGAATATACGGTTTCATCCTCTAAATCTATGTAAATCCTCCTTTTGTCGAGGTTTTTGCTTGTCTTTCTTTCGTCGAGTTCACCTTCACTGTGCACAAATTTAAGAAATCTTGCCTGTCGTCCAAGGCGTTTGAACTCTTCATAGCCTTTTCTGTAGAGAATGAACTCAGAATGGGCTACATATGCAGAGTCTGTGAGTTGAACTGCGGGAATTGTAAAAACTGATTCCTTCGGTCCGAGAACGAAAAAACACACAAACAGCTCTTTTCCTTTCATAACATCTTTCATAAGTTCGTGTATCTCCTTCAATCCCTTATCCCTGTCAAGCGTGTTCAGGAATGGTAGTTTTTTTCCTCCTGGAATTAGTAGTTTGGTGTTGGCTTTGTCCCTTGCTTGGTCGTAGTAGTTGTCATAATGCACTGTGTGTCCCGGAGTTTCAAGAAGCTTCTCTTCTCCATAATACAGAGCCTTCCATCTGACGTAAAATTCATCCTCTTCGCTGTCACTGCATACAAAAACCCGGTCTGGATTTAAGAGCTTGATATATTTTGCAAGAAACTCATGGAGTTCCGGATTATCTATCGCTTTGACCTTTTCGAACTGTTTTTTTTCAAGTCTTTTTTCAAGATATTTAAGTGCGTTCACGAGTATCGCCCCCTCCGTCAGATAGTTATCTACCAACTTAAAAATACTTTCTAATTTCCAGTAGATTTGAATAGCGCAAAACATATTAATAAAGAAATAGATAGCCTACCGGTGCACACAATGCAGGCAGTGATTATGGCAGGCGGTAAAGGGACGAGGCTCCTTCCTCTGACAGTCTACAGACCAAAACCGATGATTCCCTTTTTCAATAAGCCCATTATGGAGTACGTCCTTGAAAAGCTGATCAAAGCGGGTGTCGATGAGGTTTTTGTACTGACCGGTTATCTCAAGGAACGCATAATGAACTACTTTGAAGATGGCAGCAAATGGGGAGTCGAAATACACTACTCTGACAAGGATAATCTAAAACTTGGCACTGCAGGAGCAACAAAAAAAGTTGTAGATAAAATGGAAGACACGTTCATAGTGGCCTCAAGTGATGTGTTGACGGATTTAAATATAAAGGAATTCTACGAATACCATAAGAAGAAAAATGCCCTGGCCACAATTGCACTCTCTAAGGTTGAAGATCCAACGCAGTATGGAATTGCGATAGTAGATGAGGAGAATCGCATCATGAGATTCAAAGAAAAGCCAAAACCAGAGGAAGCTTTCAGTAATCTGGTAAATGCAGGGGTATATATATTTGAACCTGATGCTTTTGACCTTGTTCCTAAGGGAGAAAATTTTGACTTTTCCATGCATCTATTTCCGAAAATGCTCCAAGAGGGTCTTCCTCTCTATGGGTTTCCCTTTGATGAATACTGGAATGATGTGGGAAGACCATCAAGCTATCTCCAAGCAACCAAAGATGTCTTTATGGGAAAGCTTTCCCTGCCTCAAATAAGGGTGGATTCGCTGAAGGGCAACCTTGAATATGGTGGAGCCATATTCACAGGGCGGAGATGCAGACTCAGGCACTTCAATATCAGGGGTTTTGCTGTACTTGGAAACAATGTGGAGATAGGGAGAAATGTTAAAATAGAACGTTCGGTGATATTCTCAAATGTTACTATAGAAGAGGGTGTTGAGATCAAAGAAGCGATCATAGGCGAGAATGTGTATATTGGAAAGGGTGCTGTAATACAGCCCGGAAGTGTTATTGGAGATAACAGCGTAATTGAAGAGTTCAGCAAGATTGGTTCAAATGTTAAAATCTGGGTTGAGTCCAGAATTGGAAAAGAAAGCATAATACTGCCGGATTGAGGTGATAAAGATGGAGATATATCGCTCGGAGAAGTTCAATCCCGAGGAACTTGCCCTACTTGGAAGGGCTATAGGAACTGTCGCCCAGGGTACAATCATAGTAGGTAGGGATGGAAGAGCAATTTCCCGTTATGGTAAGAGATCAATGGTTGTTGGAATCGTAAGCACGGGTTCAACAATTATGGATGTCAGGTTAATTCCACTTATAGCCCTCAAGGACTTTGCTCATAAGAAAGGCTTTCCGCTGGCGTATGTCTACTATTACAGCGGTGTGAGGGTTGAGATCAGCGGAATTGATGCTGACGAGATAGAGGCAATACTCAAGAGTAGGAGCTTCATAGAGGCACATCCAAATGACATTGGTGCAACGGTATATTATCCCAACGCAATAGATGATTTTCTCCACGAGATTTTCAAGCACTATCATTTCAAACTCGAAGGTAAGGCACTGGTCGACTGTATGAACACCCCAGCAGTGCTTTTCTTCCCAAGGATGAGTGAACACTTTGGATTTGAGGCCGAGCTGTTGAATGACATGATGACAAGCTATCTCCCACCAAAACCACGCGAGGTTTTCCTCCAGAAGCTGAAGAAAGGGAACTATTCATTCGGTATGAGATTCAGACCTGAAGGCATAGTCGAGGTCTACCACGGTGATGAAACCCGTGAATTTGGCAGCATGTGGACACTCCTCGACTACATGCGAAAACATCTCTAAAATTTCTTTTTCCTGCTTTTTAAAACCTCCAAAAAAATTTGATGGAAAGCATTAAAAGTCTCTTTCCAGACCTTATCCCAAAATATCTCCTGCGGAGGTGTTTCAATGTTTATCGTACTGGAAGGCATTGATGGGGCAGGAAAATCAACACAGGCAAGATTGTTAGCTGAATGGTTCAGAAGTAAGGGAAAAGATGTTGTATTAACAAAAGAACCAACTGACACCGCTTTTGGAAAGTTGATAAGAAGGCTCGTTCTCACAGGTGGTAGAGAGGGTATAATTGACGGTGCCAGGATAAGTCATGAGGCTGAAGCTCTTCTTTTTGCGGCCGATAGGGCTGAACACGTCCATAAGCTAATTAAACCTGCATTAAAGGTAGGGAAGGTTGTTATCTCTGACCGCTATTTCTATTCCTCTCTCGCTTATCAATGGGCACGGGGACTGGATCTTGAATGGCTCATTGACCTGAATAAGTTTGCAATCAGACCTGATCTGGTTATTCTCCTTGATCTACCTGCAAAAGAAAGCCTAAAGCGCATCAACGGTAGGAGCATAAAAACAGAATTTGATAGGATAGCCGAGCTTCAGAAAAAGGTTCGAGAGAACTACCTCAAGCTTGCGGAGATGTTTCCTGAGATAAAAATTGTTAATGCGCTGGCTCCTCTAAAGGATATACACAACGATATAGTGGCGCTGGTTGAACACGAGCTTTTAAAGGAGGAATAGGTCAGACAGTGCCGATCTCATCACAGCTCAGACCGGTAAACGCTCGTCATCCCTCATCCTTTTTCGGGCAAGCTTTTTTAACCTTTCCGTAAATATCATTCTGCCGATGATGAGCGTTAGCCACTCTGATTGATGAAGAAAAGAGGGTTAGCTGAGGTCTTTTGAATACTATCGACAAACTTTCCCATTTGAATATTCTGTAGTTCAGAATTTAAATGGGTGTTATATAGGACATTATCCTAATCTATCGTGGTGAGACTATGAAAGCTATTGAAATTAAGGAGCTGAAAAAAAGCTATGGTAACGTTCCAGTGTTAAAGGGAATAGATTTGGAAATTGAAGAAGGAGAGATCTTTGCTCTTCTTGGACCAAATGGGGCGGGTAAGACAACTTTAATCCGGATTTTGGCTGAGGGATTATCCTACGACAGCGGAAGTATTAAAATATTTGGTGAAGTTCTGAACAAAAAGACTGCCAGATTCATAGGTTATGTTCCTCAGGAGAGCATCTCCTATGACCTGTTAACTGTAGAAGAAAACCTAAAATTTTACGCTGATCTTTATGATGCTCCAAAAGAGAGGATATATGAGCTGATAGATCGTTTTGCTCTTCCAAAGAAAAAGAAAGCAAAGGAACTAAGCGGTGGTTTCCGAAGAAGACTGAATCTGGCAATATCTCTACTTTACGATCCCAAGATTTTAATCCTTGATGAACCCTCATTAGGACTTGATGTTCCATCGAGGAGAGAGCTTTGGAATCTCATAGGGGAATTTAAAGAGGGTGGTAAGACAATTCTCATAGCAACACATTACATGGACGAAGCAGAGGTTCTCGCCGATAGGATAGGCATAATGAATGAAGGGAGGATCATAGCTCTGGGAACTGCAGACGAGCTGAAGGCTCTTATCGGAGAAGAGAGCATTATATTCGTTGAAGGCTTTCTGAAAGGTCTGGAAAAACTTAGAAATGAATTTCGATTGGTCGAAAAAGAGAGTGGTGCCAGAATTCATGTTAAAAACTCAAAGGAAAGCCTTCCAAAGATAGTTGAAACTCTCGTTAAAAGCGGCAGTGAAGTAAGAACAATCAAAATCGAAGAGCCAACACTTGAAGACGTTTTTCTACAACTTACTGGGAGGAGTTTGGAATGAAGCTTAGGGCCATCAAAGGCATAATAATTAAAGACCTAAGGGAGCTCCGTAGGGAAAAAATGGCTCTCTTCTGGATATTTATATTTCCCTTGATGTGGATTACCCTCTTTGGTACCATGTGGGGAGGTCAGAGCCCACCTATGAGTCTGGACGTTGGAGTGGTTTATACCAACGAAAGCTCAGGTTTCACGGCCTATGATGTTGTCAGGATAATGGAAAATGTAACTCTGGAAGGTGTTCATATTTTCAAGATAAAGGAATTCTCAAAGAAGGAATCCGGTATTGATGCTTTAAAACATGGTAAAATTGACTCCCTAATTATATTTCCCTCTGGATTTGGCGGAAATATCAGCGCTGGAAAACAGGCAAAAATTTACATATACTTCGACAAGAGTGATCCCCAGCAGTATCAGATAGTCAGGGGGACTGTCATGGGATTTTTCTCTGAGATGGAGAAGAAAATGAGGGAGAAAAGGCTTGAAGTCCAGCTTAAATACATGGAAGCTCACATTCCCAAAGACATAGCGGAGTATAACATAAGCCCTGAGGCCATGAGGGAATACCTCATAGCAAGTGCGGAGCCATTAAAAGTTGAAGAGAAGGAGGTTTCGGGCAAAAACCCAACACCAATACAATTCTATATAACGAGCTTTATTGGTATTCAATTCCTTTTTGCTACAATGCTCACAATAGGAAGTGGAACGCTCGAAGAAATTGAAAAAGGAACATTGAGAAGGATAGCCGCTTCACCTGCTACCGCCTGGGATTTTCTGACAGGAAAGATGTTATCCACATTCCTCATCATAATGTTGAGCATTCTCGTAGGTTTAGGTTATGCAAAGCTCGTTTTTGGTGAAACCATAGTGCCAAGCCTCTTTGGATGGCTGATAATTTTCATTGCCTCGGTATTTTCAATGAGTCTCGGATTGGCAATAGCAATGGTCACGAGAAGTATAAAATCCACAACTGCAGTCGTAAACTTCATATCAATGCCCCTGCTTTTCCTGGCAGGGATCGTAATCCCGGAAAGCATTGTGCCCAGCTGGGCGAGGCCAATAGTCAATTATTTTGCACTTGGGAGGGCCTTGAAAGACTTCAGGCTACTTGAGATATATCACAGACCGACAAGCGAGATAATGCCCGGTTTTATCCTAATAACTGTAGAAACGGTAGCGGTGTTTTTAATTGCAATATCTCTCTACAACTGGGTGATAAAAAGGCTGGAAGCTTAAAAAGCGAAAAGCTGGTGTTAAAGCCATTTGCCAAAAAACTCCAGAACGTGGGTTTCATAGCACTCTTTAGCTATATTTATCGTCCTAACATGGGCGGCTTCACTTACCCAGAGATTAATCTCTGGATTTATTTTTTTGTTTTCTCTGTAGAACTCCTCAACTTCTTCAATCATAACGAGAGGGTCTTTCTTACCCGCTATCAGGAGGAGGGGCTTCTTAATCCTGCTGGCGTATTGTATAATGCTGATAATTTTCCCCCCACTTATCCAGAGGGTAATCGGCTTAACAAGGCTGTATAGCCATGCTGGGAGCTTTGCAAAGTACTTCAATCCCCTTGCTCCGGTTTTATCCATGTAAATGGGAGGGCTATCAGCTATACCGCAGCATACCCTTTCATCCTCTGCCAGTGTCCGTATCGTGACTATGGCACCCATTGAAAATCCTATGAGACCTATTTTTTGGGCTTTTTCTGGTTTGTTTTCTTTCAACCAGTCTATGGCAGATAGGACATCAATAACCTCCTTATCTCCAATCGTCGTGTATTTCCCATCACTTTTTCCATGAGCCCTGAAATCAAAGACGAGAACGTTATAGCCCCCTTTAAGGAGGATTTCAATAATAGGCTTCATGTATATCTTCTCCCATTTGCTCGCTGTGTATCCATGTAGGGGTATGACAGTTTTTCCACAGCTCTGCTCAATCCACCAGGCATGGAGTTTAAGCCCATCCCTTGTTTTCATGATGACCTCTTCAAAATTGTATCCCAAATCCTTTGGTGTCCATTCCCCAACTAAACGGGGAGGAGATGCCATTTTATAGGCAACGAATGTTATAAAAGCAAGGAACAGGAGAATAACACCCAGAATTATCCACAGAATCATGCACTTCCCCCCGGAGAGGCTTCAAGCCTTTTCATGCTCCATATGAGGGGCATTGCAAGTAGGACGAGCAAAGCACCTATCGGGAAGAGAACTCTATAATTTCCGCCTGCCATGTCCACAAGCCCTCCACCGATTGTTCCAGCTAAAAGAACGGGTATTGATTTCGTTGCCTCAAAGACACCATAGTAACGACCAGTAAATACCTCTTTCTCGTATTTTGTAAGTAGATCCCCTATAACCGGATAGGATGCTGCAACCAGAACACCCCACCCAACTCCGGCCAAGAGGATTGTAATGAATATCTGAGTTTTTGTGTGGATGAACCACCCAACCAGCAGAGGTATTGCAAATACAAAGCCTCCGAGGATTATACTAAGCCTTCTGCCAATTTTGTCGTAGATATACCCTCCTGGCAATGAGCCTATTAACACTGCAACGTTGAACATTGCCATCAGATACAATCCCATCGAGGTAACCTTGTCTATTGCTGATTCTGTAGCTGTTCCATAGAGTATGAATGCCAAGATTCCATAGAGAAATATGGCTATGAACTCAAAGCTCATCCACCAGAGAATCTGGGCAGTATAGAAGCGCAGAAAGTCGTGATTTGTAAAGATGCTCTTCACGTATTCTCCGAGAGGCTCGTCTTCTTCTATTTCAGGTGCTTCAGGTTCTTTAACCTTCAGGGAAACAAACAATGCAGCACCGATCAGGAAAATTGCTGCAATTGCAAAAGGGCCCCAGTAACCAGTTCCATGTTTAGCGACCAAATACCCACCAAGACCAAAGAGGAAAAGATTTCCTGCCCATTCAAACAGTGTTATGAAGCCGCTCGCTTTTCCCCTCTGACCACTCTCTACAGTATCTGGCATCAAAGCTCTAAACTGCGCTGTATAAAGGTGAAGGGATAGGTAGAGGAAGGCCAGAGCAAGGGCAAAGCCGAGAAGAGGGACACCAAGAGTATAGGCAGTATAAATCATCATAGATGCTACACCAGCCAAGATTCCGCCTATAAATATGAACGGCCTTCTCCTCCCATGTCTTGATTTCAGGGTATCGCTGTAATACCCCAGCAGAGGCGGAATGAATAAACCGACAAATCCCTCAAGGGCAAGTATAGTTCCCTTCACAAATGCGGATTCCGTGTAGGCCGATAGCAGCGGAAAGGAGAATCCCTTATTCAGAGCCCATCCAATGCTCCTGCTGAATCCCAAAAGAGACAGTCCAAGAACAATCCCCCAGTCAAATTTTTTGTCTCCCATTGGTCCAACCTCCGAATATTGATTAAGACAAGGCTAAAATGAAATTAACTCTCAAGGAGTTTTTATCCTTTTGGTTCATCGATAAAATGAAAGGATCAATCCATGTCAGATACATAGGCGTAAATATCCTCTTTGTGACTGACTATATCTCCTCTCCTGATGAACTGAATGGAGATCAGTGCGAGGACAAAAATAACACTGAAAACACAAATGTCTATAGTCATTATACCTCCTGTAATGGTCTTGTTCAGACCAAAGTCCTCTTGGAGGAATATTGGGGCATAAGCACTGTAGAGAGCTCATATAGTGCTTATTCCAAAAATCCAAAGCCCAGTAGAAATATCCTCCTGTAATTAAACTCAATATCCATTTTAGCCCCCTTCCATTGAGTGCCGATATAGATTTTAATTCAATGTTATATCTCTTTTGGTTTTGCTGGAAAGCCGCAAGCCAAATAAATACCGTTACATACCTTATGAAACGGAGGGGAAGAATTGAATATGCTACTCCTTGGCCACAGAGGTTTCAGGAGGTTTTATCCTGAAAATACACTCCTCGCATTCAAAAAAGCTCTCCAATGTGGAGCTGATGGGATAGAGTTTGATGTCTGGCTGACTAAGGATGGAAAGCTCGTGGTGACGCATAATAGATACTTCAGGGCAGTTAATAATGGGAACTGGTTTGATGTAAAGGCACTCAAACTGAGCGAAATCAGGCACCTGCACCCATTGGGGGTTGTGATGACAACCGCCGATGAAGTTCTCAGAGAATTTTCTGGGGCATATTTTAATGTGGATGTTAAGGATATCGACGCTGTTGATGGTATTCTTAGAATTATTCAGGAACCAGAGAAGGTAATTCTATCCTCGGATAATCCTGCAATTCTGAAATCCATTAGAGAAAGGAATGGAGAAGTAAAGCTGGGCTTTTCCATAATTGAATGGAGCTCGCTCTTTAAATTTCCTGTTCTCAGAAGAGAGCTTGGACTGTATTCTCTCCATGTACCGATAGATGCCGTGGATTATATAGGACTTCCGACTCTCAAACTCCTTCTCAGATGGGCGAGAAGCCTGGGGGTTAGGATAGCTCTTTGGAATTACCAGCAGGATGAGTTCAGGTATCTCCCCAGTTTGATTAAATACTCAGATATAGTGATTTCGGATGATGTCTCAAGGGCGTTCCAAATTCTGGGGAAAAGGCTTTTTAGATAAACCCTCTTTTCTATCTGAGGCGGTATATATGACAAACTGGGAAGAGAACAGGATTCTCGTTCTTGGACACAGGGGTTTCATGTCGAGATATCCCGAAAACAGCATTTTGGCATTTGTTGAGGCAATAAACGCTGGAGCCGATGGAGTAGAACTCGATGTGTGGCTGACAAGGGATGAGAAGGTTATAGTCATGCATGATGAAAGTATAGACAGAACTTCAAGCCTGAAGGGTCATCAGAAGGAGATGATGCTGGAAGATCTGAAGAAGGCAAACTTGGGAATGGGGCAAAACATTCCGACACTTGAGGAGGTTTTTAGGGTTTTACCAGAAGATACTCTTGTTGATGTTGAGATAAAAGATGTTGATGCCGTTAAAGAGAGTCTTGGAGTAATTGAAGACTTTAATGCATTCAATCGGACCATAATATCCTCTTTTGAAATTGAAGCTCTAAGGAAAACCAGGGAGCTGAGTGACAGGATAAGAATTGGCCTTCTTATTGACAGCGAAAAACTCGTTCCTGAGATACCACAGCTTAAGGAGGAGCTTAACCTCTGGTCTGTGAATGTTCCAATGGAAGCCATTCCGTTGATAGGTCTTGAAAAAACCTTGCAAGCACTTCGCTGGGTGCGCTCTTTAGGTCTCAGAATTGTTCTCTGGTCTGGAAATGATATCCTCTTTTATAAAGACGACAACCTTGCCAAACTCAGGGGTCTTTTTGATGTTGTCATAGCAAATGATGTTGAGAAGATGCTCACTTACTTAAAAGATTTGGGGTTGAGATAAAGACCTCTTGACACTTGCTCCAGCCAGTAGAGTCATAGGCAACTTCAAAGTGAAGCTCTTTCTCTTCCATCCACTTTTTGTCTTTTTTCTGATGTCTGATGACAA
The DNA here is from genome assembly GCA_964487115.1 of uncultured Thermococci archaeon. Taxonomy (GTDB): domain Archaea; phylum Methanobacteriota_B; class Thermococci; order Thermococcales; family Thermococcaceae; genus Thermococcus. The sequence goes on from CAZAPD010000071.1 coordinate 44,808, forward strand.
ACCTCATCCGGCCTTCAATGGGTCTTTTTCCATCCACAATCATCCTTCCCGTAACGCTCCACATCTGTCTATCTTCTCCGGACAGGATGCTCCATTTCTTCTCAAAGCTGAACGTGCACAGATTCTGGGAACATTCCACATGCAGAATTTTTGAACCGTTGAAACCCATCTGCAGGTACGAAATGAAGGGATCAGAAAATCTAAACTTTCCCGCTGGCTTTTTATCAGTAAGGTTCTCAACCACCGTCCCATTAATTCTGAGAAACCGCTCGACGGTCATGTAACCTCCGCTCCAGTTTATAATCTGCTGGTATGTATACCCTCCGCTATAACTGTAGAGGATGAAGAATCCTTTTGATGATTTTGAATTAACAAAACCGCAGAACCATGAGGTTGTGTTTTCCGTGGCGGTTATGGTGTTTATGCTTCCTCGGAAGGAATATATGACCGCTGACTCATAGGACTTAATAATGTCCCTCTGGGAGGGAACTTCCTGCCCTTGAGATACATCTTCTATCCAGTAGACAGCCACTGCAATTAGAAGCATCAGGATAAACATCTGCCGGATGTTTTTCATACCCCCTCCCATAGAGGAAATTGTTCTGGAGTTTAAATACTTTTTCTATTCATATTTTGCTTACTATTAAAAATAGTCTGCAAAAAATGAAAAATTCAGATTCCTTCAAACTTCTGGAGGAAAATCTTTAAATCTGTCTTGAAGGGCTCTTTAGCGTTTTCTATTTCTCTGCCGAGCAGAAGTCTAAACTCCTCGATATTGATGGCCTGTTTCTCCAGCTCCTCCACCTTTCTCTTCACATCGTTAAAATATTCTATATAAGGGCGGGCTTCAAACAGTGCATTCTCAATGCGTTTTTTCATCTCACACATTCTTCCTACCTCCCACAAACCAGTACCACCATTGTTTTTCCAGATCCTCTCTCTGACCTAAAATGACAAAATATCTCAGCAGAATCAGATTTATGAAGAGCAGGAATATCAGCATGATATTGTACTGGGGAAACGTAGCGCTCATAAAGGCATAGTAATCCCAGAGGAAGTGCAAAAACATTGCTAAAAGAAAATAGTTGGTCAGAGAATGTATCTTACCTTCGGATTTGAGTCCATACCCCACTCCCACTATGGCACTCCAGCTACCATGGGCAAAAGGTGTTAAAAATGCTCTTGTAACAGTGATTGCGGCCCCATAACCGAGTCCATAAAGCATGTTTTCTGTTGCTGCGAATCCTAAGCCTGCAGCGATACCATAGACAACACCATCCATTATTCCGTCCATTTGACCAGCTTTAAATGGCAATCTTATTGCCAAGGCTTTTGCAGGTTCTTCGACGATTCCTGCAACTAAGGCCAAATAAAAAGCACTTGCTGGAAGGATAGCGTATCCTTTTATCCAGCGAGGAGTTAATAAAGTTTCGAGTATGAATGCAACTCCAACTGAGACCGTTGCTCCGAGCAAGAAGGTTCCTATAACATATTTTTTGGGTTCTGGTTCATATTTGTCTAAATGGTAGAAATACCACATTATTATAATTGCAGGAACGTAAGCAAAAAATACTATTGTGCTCAGCACATCCATGTTACCACCAATAAGACTTGCCATGAATCTTTATTAATATTCCTCAAATTTGCAGAGTGTGAAAGGGAATATGAGCAATAACACTTATAAAAATATTCAGAGTTTATATTCTCATGTTTTCAATCACAGTAGTACTGCTTAAGTTGATATTTATTTTAATCCAGACGATATTTATAATCGGGGTAGCTCCGATTCTATCCCGTCCATTAATAAATCCCACCCGAGTTCAGGATCAATCTAAATTTCGCGATAATATCAAAGTGGCTGTTCTCCTTCCTTTTCACAAAGAGCATCCACTAAGCGTTATGAGAACCGCCAGATCTATTGCTAATCAAACCTACCCTCCTGAATTGATAACGGTATATATTTTAATTGAAGGTGAGGATAATATTACACGGAGGAGCATTCCCACCTTAGTAAATTTCTTCCGTTTTAGAGGTATGAGTGTAAGAGTCATCTATACGCAAAGTACATATATCGGAAAACCGAGAGCCATGAATCAAGCACTTCCTCACGTCGAAGAAGATGTGGTAGTTGTTTTTGATGCTGATGACATAGTACCTGAAAAATATATCTCATTGGTTGTGGGGGAAATTAAGAAGGGCGCTGCAGCTGTTACAACCAAGGTATATAGACTCGGAGATAGACTCCATTCAAAATTCATTGCGCTGGACACGTTTATATGGTATGATATTTATCTGCCTGTTTATATGAAGTTTATAGGATACGCTCCGATGAGTGGAGAGGGACTGGCTGTTAGGAGGGAGATTTTGAATAAGATAGGCGGATTTCCTGAAAGCCTGACTGAGGATGCATATCTAACTATAGAGCTTGCTAAAATAGGAGAGAAAATTTCCTACCTTGATTCAATATTCATTATTGAGCGTGCCCCTTTGAGCTTTAAGGCATTAATAAATCAGAGAATGAGGTGGTTTAAGGGATACTATGAATGCCTACGCGCATTGTGGAGATATCGACGAGATTTGGGGCATTTAAAAACTCTTAAACTCGCTGTTACCTATATGGGTCCTATAATCTTTATTGCAACAACATTAAGTTACACAATATCATTTTTTTATATCTTTGGGAGTCTATTTGGTGCAGTTTATATTACGAGTTTAATAAAAAGTGCTATAAGCGGCCCTGTATATTATCTTGCTGCATTCATGTTCTTTGGAGGGAATCTATTTTTTACGGGGATTATACTTTATTATTTTAGCGATACCAGATTTGAGAGTTATACCCCCTACATTTATGTAGCATTTATTTACTGGTATATAATAGGAATCGTGGCATTGCTATCGCTGTTCTCTTCCCGTGAATGGTATAAAACGGAGAGGATCGGTTATGAAAATGCGTAAAGTACTGTTCAAGGAAAAATTTCTTTTTATGCTCTTTTTTGCTCTCTATTTGAGTGTAGCGTTATGGTTAGTTGCTGAGTATCAAACAACCGTAATTCTTGAATTTACAAAATTTGCTCATGATAATTCAGCTCATTTATACATACCCGCTACTGTAATAGAGAATGGCAAAACTTCGAAATTTGCAAATTTTGGAACAGTCTGGCCATTTTTGTATCACCTCGCTTTGGTACCATTGGTAACCAGTGGCTATCTTTATAGAACAGGATTGGCAGGAAGCATTCTCAATTCCATCTTTGTAGCAGCTACTGCAGTGTTGGTATATAAAATAGTCCAGGATAAATATGGCCTCATTGTTGGTATCTTATTTGGAATTAATATTTATTCGGTTGTTCATGCTTCCTCCAGTTATATGATACCGATGGGACAATTTTTAGCGGTTTTTTCTTCATTTTATGTGTATTATTATATAAAAAGGGGTTCAGGGAGGATTTTAACTAAGGCCGTATTCCTCCTCATGTTTTCAACACTGGCAAGGTATGAAGCATGGCCAATGATGTTTGTGCTTGTGGGGTTGATAATATATAATGAGTTAAAACGAGGCAGGAACTGGAGAATATCGTCCCATGTACCCTTAGCTTTTTTTGGAATAACTGGGTGGATTGTTTATAATTGGGCAATCTTCGGGAATCCTCTGGAGTTTATAACCCATCCTTCCCCTGGAGCTTCGGGATATTATTTCATCATCATTTCGAAAATTGTCAAGCCATGGACGATTGATTTTATTGAAATTGTACGGATTCTACTGAAAATGCTTGGTCCATTGATACTCCTACTTCCTTTTGGAATTTGGGGTTATCTAAAAGAAAAAAATGGATGGCAGTTCTTATTGTTTTTATTTTCTTCCTCGGTTTTAATTTTGGCTGAGGGCCCACATTTGCTGATTAATGATCATTTGTTATACTATTATTTCTCATTTCCTTTCTTTTTTATCTTGGCGGGGAATGGACTCAAACTACTTATCAAAAATATTAACAGGCGAAATGTGGAGATAGCTGTGATACTATTCTTTGTGCTGTCGTATTCTATGTATCAGGTTTCGGGATTTTTTGAGTTTCATGATGAACTGATCAGGGGTAGTCATAGCTATTATCACAACAAATATATCAGCGATGAAATCGTGAGAAAATGGGATGGGGGTTACATATTGTACTCTTCTATATTGGGTTCGTATTATTTCTCAGTTATTGAAGGTATAAAACCAAAATATATCATGGATGAATACGATAGCCCGCTATATGAGAGAATCTCTTCTTCTCCTTGGCATTACAACGTATCTATTGTCGTGGTTCCTGACAGAGAAACTTATAAAAAGCTTAGAGGATATTTTGTTAAGTTATGTCATAAAACTTGCTATGTGCAATTATATTATGAAAACGAAAGTTGGAGAGCGGAGTTCCTTAACTATTACAAACCGATCTCCAACTCCTCTGTCAAGCTCTATAACGTTCCAGTAATTATCTACATAAGGTCAGATTCTTCTGAGCATGTCACTCAGTTTTTCGAGAGTACCAAAATTTAGGATTTCTCTGTCCAGAGGTACCAAAATTTCCGACTCGGATATATCAAAGTACTCCAGAAATGGCGACACAATCTCCCTTAAAACATCATTTCCATAGGCCCAGGGAGAGAAAGCAGGTAATACTACTAAGTTCTTTCCTATAAGAAATACTGGGGATTTTATAATGGCCCCAACCTCGTCTCTCAGCCTTATTGCAGGATGTTCATGCCCTATAATGAACCTTTCGCCCTCAACCAGCTTATGTCCATGCACAATTTTCCACTTTCCAAGTTTAATTTCATCAACAACCTCTACACCAAGTTCTCTTGTCCAGAGAATTCCGATATCGTGGTTTCCCTTGACGAGTATTATCTCCTCTATCAAAGGAGAAATTTCAGAAAAGAATACTTTAAGTTCAAATTTCTCCTGCTTGATAGGTACAAACGAATGCTTTAGATCCCCATCTATTATCAATTTTTTGGGTTTTTCCTGTTCAATAAGTAGTTTTAGGGAGTGAATTATTTTTTTGGATATACTGGGTAAATATACCCCTTTTGATGTCATGCTTATTTCATAACCTAAGTGGAGGTCTGCTATTACTAAATTTTTTCCGATTTTAAGGCCTTTTTGGGGTAGGGGTTTAATTCGCATGTTTGTATGTTATACCTAAAAATTTTTAAAACTAACGCACTTTGTTATACAAACCAAAAAGGTTTTAAATTTTAACTTTAAAAATTGATATCGGTGAAAACATGCCATTTATCGGATTTGCGGAGAGTAATTTAGACCCCTATGAGACATACGAACGGATTTTAAGGGAGCTTGAAGAGAGGAAATTTAAAATAAACTTTTCAAAGCATCATTGGATGGGAGATGTTCCCTTTGGTTTAGTTATAGCGGAAAATAACACAGAAGTGCTTGCTATAAGATGGCATCTTGGGAAAAAGTTTAAGTTAAAGCTTGAAGAGGCAAATAGAGAGGATTTCGATGAATTCGTAGATGATACATTGGGATACCTACGTGGAGATTGAGGCTCTCTCTTGCTTAATTCTTTCTATAACATCCAGAACGCTCCATAAATCTCGTATTACATGCAGACGTGGAATGGCAGTTAGTAGTTCCCTTCTCTCTTCCACAAACTTAGCTGTGGGGGGGAAGTAATACCAAACAAATTCAGTATTTTCATCTCCTCTCCCTATAAAACGCCATGGTTTGTCATCGACCCATACGAAGATTTCATCACCATACTTCTCTCTCAGGAGCTGAAACGCCTCACACAGAGTTATTCCCTTTCCAAAGACAATAACATCATCAAAGAGATCATAAAGACCAACAAGCTTTAGTCTTCGTTCCTTCATGTCATCAATAAAGTCCTCCGCTGAAAACGAGATTACAGTATGTCCATCTTTTTTGAGTTTTTTTATCAATTCATCAGCATTATCAAGGATTTTTGTTAATTTTGCCCTCTCTTCAAACCATGTCTCGGCAAATTTTGTCCTCAGGAAGAACGGAGATTTCACTTTACTGCTGTGTTTTCCATATTTTGGTTTCTCGAAGTGAAATTCTATCTTAGTGAAAAGCTTTGCCCAAACGTCTTTAAACGGTAGCCAGCTATAGCGTTTTTCCAGCGCCCGCTTAAAGGCCTCTTCTATTACTGAATAGCTGTCTACCAGTGTTCCATCGAAATCAAAGCCTATAATCATTCAGCTCTCACCTACTAGAGAAGAAGAGAGAGGTTTAGCTTTAAGCTTTTCCCCCACAAAGCATATATTTATTGGAGTACAAAGGATTAGATGTAAATCTTAAAGGTGATGCCTATGGGAAACCACTACATTCCAAATTCGGTACATAAAGAGGAAATGCTCAGGGAAATTGGCTTCAGCTCGGCTGAAGAACTCTTTTCTGATGTTCCTAAAGAAGTTCTGAGAGGCTTCAACCTCCCATCAGGGAAAAGTGAATACGAAGTTTTTCTTGAGATGAACAGAATTTTAGAGAAGAATAAATCTGTCTTAGAGATGCCTTCTTTTTTGGGTGCAGGCACTTACTTCCATTATATCCCTGCCCATGTCAGGTATCTCATTGAACGGAGTGAATTTTTAACAGCTTACACCCCCTATCAGCCAGAGATCAGCCAAGGAATGCTTCAGGCTCTCTTTGAATATCAAAGCCTGATAGGAGAGTTAGTTGGGCTGGAGATAGTCAATGCCTCAATGTACGACTGGGGAAGCGCTCTTGGAGAGGCTGCCAGAATGGCAGCAAGATTTACGAAGAAGAACAGATTCATCGTTCCAAAAGCTCTTAGCCCTGAGAAGAAGATGACACTTGAAACCTATGTTGAGGGGGCAGACATCGAGATAGAATACATCCCTTGGGGTACAAATGGGCAGTTGGACATAGAAAAGCTGAAGGAAAGCGCTGAAGGTGCAGCAGGTGTTTATGTGGAGATACCAAACTTCTTTGGTCTAATTGAAGAACAGATTAGGGCCATTGGAGAGATAGCCCACGATGCAAAGGCTCTCTTTGTAGTAGGAGCTGATCCAACGAGCCTTGGCATACTGGAAGCCCCGGGAAAATATGGAGCGGATATAGTGATAGGAGAGGCAGCTTTCTTCGGAAATCCTATGAATTTTGGAGGACCGAGGGCAGGATTCTTTGCTGTTAGAAACGACAAGAAACTCATCAGGCAGATGCCAGGCAGGATTATAGGCATGACGAGAGACAGAGAAGGGAAGAGGGCATTTGTCATGGCACTGCAGACGAGAGAGCAACACATAAGAAGAGCCAAGGCTACTTCAAACATATGTTCAAATGAAGCCCTCGTTGCGGTTGCAGCTGCGATACACATAGCTACTCTTGGACCAAGAGGCCTGCGGGAGCTCGGGGAGGTCATACTCAAGAACACCGCTTACTTCAAGAAGCGCATAAATAAAGTCGGAGAGATTCCTTTTGACGGTATAAACTTCAAAGATGTGCTCGTTAGCTTTGAAATTCCCTACGATGTGATTCACGAGCGCCTTTTGGAGAAGAATATTCACGGGGGATACTACATTGGAAAACACTTCCCAGAGCTTGGAGAAAGCGCGCTGTTCGCAGTGACAGAAACGACAAGAAAAGAGTGGATTGATGATCTGATATCAGCCTTAGAAGAGATAATAAACGAGGCGGAGCTGTGAGGTGATTAAAATGTACAGACAGGCAAAATGGGATGAGCCTCTCATATTCGAACTTTCAAAGCCTGGGAGAGTCGGTTACACAATGCCGGGGCCTATTGAGGATATTGATGTTGAAATCCCTACGGAACTTGCAAGGAAGGAGCTCAACCTTCCAGAACTGAGTGAGCCAGAGGTTGTGAAACACTACACTCATCTAAGTGAAATGAATTATGGCGTTGATTCAGGCATATATCCCCTCGGCTCATGCACGATGAAGTATAACCCGAAGATAAATGAAGAGATAGCCGGACATCCAAAGATTGCATTTCTCCATCCGTATCAAGATGAAAAAACAGTTCAAGGAGCTCTCCAGATAATGTGGGAGCTGGAACAGTGGCTTAAGGAGATCACTGGCATGGATCGCTTTACACTGCAGCCAGCGGCGGGGGCAAATGGAGAATTCACTGGAGTCATGATAATCAGGGCATACCACCTTGACAGAGGAGACACCAAGAGAACAGAGATACTCGTGCCTGATTCGGCACATGGAACTAACCCTGCATCTGCAGCCATGGCAGGATTTAAAGTTGTGGAGATACCATCAAACGAGCAGGGAATGGTAGATTTGGAAGCCCTTGAGAGTGCCTTAAGTGACAAAACAGCAGGTTTAATGCTAACAAATCCAAACACCCTTGGAATTTTTGAAGAGGACATACTCAAAATAGCAGAAATGGTTCACGAAGCTGGTGGATTGCTGTACTATGATGGAGCAAACCTCAACGGAATTCTTGGGAAAGTCAGACCGGGGGACATGGGATTTGATATTGTCCATTTGAATCTTCACAAAACTTTCAGTACTCCACACGGTGGAGGTGGACCTGGAAGCGGTCCTGTAGGTGTCAAGGAATTCCTCAAGGATTATCTTCCAGTTCCGGTTGTTGAGTTTGATGGCGAGAGATACTACCTTAACTACGACCTCCCTAAGACTATAGGAAAGGTTAAGGAGTTCTATGGCAACTTTGCGGTGATGGTGAGGGCTCTCGTCTATCTGAAAATCATGGGCAAGCAGGGGCTTAAAGAAGCTGGAGAAGTTGCGGTTCTTAATGCCAACTATCTTACACAGAAACTTAAAGGAACAAAAGGCTATGACCTGCCTCATAAAGAGCTCAGAAAGCATGAGGTTGTATTTTCAGCTGAACCCATGAAAAAAGAAACCGGGGTAAGTGCTCTTGATGTTGCCAAGCGCCTACTTGATCATGGTCTCCATGCACCCACGATATACTTCCCGCTGATAGTTCATGAGGCTCTCATGATAGAACCTACTGAAAGTGCCACGAAGGAAGAGCTTGACTACTATGTCTTAGTTCTAAAGAAAATAAGTGAAGAAGCATATAATGAGCTTGAAAAGGTTAAAGATGCACCACACAACACCGCAGTTAGAAGAGTGGACGATGTTCTTGCCACAAAGAGGCCGATAATCACGTGGAAGATGTATAAAGAGCTTAAAGAGAGGGGAGAAGTAGATTTCTGACCTTTGTTTTTAATTTTTGCTGCTTTTCGGCAAATATTAAAAGTGGAATGTTCGTTTCATTGAATTCTTACATTTTCTCTTGAGGGTCTTGCTCTTCAGGGCAGGGATACAGCAAACTGCCAACCAGTCTTTCAGCAGGAAATCAACATTTTTTAAAGCTTAAAATTCATGCCATAGCCTGAAGTTCAGTAACGGTCAAACTCCAGCCCTCAAAAAAGCAGGAGACGGCTCTCTTTGAGTTAGCCAAACCTCAGTCAAAGCAGAAGGAGGTCAGATATAGTGGCTATCCTCTGATATTGCAATGTGGAGTTTTAGAAGTTTAGGGAACATTTTCTAATTCGGACCAAAGTGGCATTATAACAGGATTTTAATGAGGAACACAAAAGCAGTTAGTTGATAAATCAATCACAGAAGTGGTGGGCCCGGGGGGCTTTGAACCCCCGACCACGCGGTTATGAGCCGCGCGCTCTGACCAGGCTGAGCTACGGGCCCATATGGCGCCGCCGCCCCGACTTGAACGGGGGACCACCGGATTAACAGTCCGGCGCTCTACCAACTAAGCTACGGCGGCACGACCCAAGATAGGGAATGAATGGTGGATTTATAAAGATTACGGTCAGGTGCATTTTAAGCCTGAAAAACTCCCATCGAAAAGTTTATATATGGACTAACGGCTTTTTAAATCGGTGCCCCGGTAGCCTAGCCTGGCGGGGCGGCGGACTTGTAATCCGCAGGCCGCGGGTTCAAATCCCGCCCGGGGCTCCAAACTGGGGGGCCGTGGGGTAGCTTGGTCTATCCTGCGGGCTTTGGGAGCCCGTGACCCGAGTTCAAATCTCGGCGGCCCCACCAGATGTTTCTATTCACTTAAGTCCCATGTGCATTGATATTCTGGACATAACTAACGTTGAAGGCAAAGATTTATAAAACGTCTTTAGAATAAGGCTTCAGTCTGAAAGGTTCAATATCATTAGAGGTGATGCTCATGGGAAGAACTACAAAGGTTGGTTCAGCTGGGAGATTTGGTCCAAGGTATGGTCTCAAGATTAGGAGAAGGGTTGCAACTGTTGAAGCTAAGATGAGACAAAAGCACGTTTGTCCGGTATGTGGAAGAAAGGCTGTCAAGAGGATAAGCACCGGCATATGGCAGTGTCAGAAGTGTGGTGCCACCTTTGCTGGTGGAGCATACTTACCCGTTACTCCAGCAGGAAAGGTCGCGAAGAGGGTTACCTCTTCAAAGGCCTGAATCTAATTATTTTTGGTGAGGAAAATGGGGAAGGGTATTTATAGGTGTGCAAAATGTGGTAGGGAAGTTGAGATCGATCTGGAGAATACCAGAGAAATTAGATGCCCATACTGTGGTAGCAAGATTCTCTACAAACCCCGTCCCAAAGTAGCAAGACGGGTTAAAGCAATCTGATTCTCTTCAAAAAGCTTTTATCTACATTTAAGCGAGTGATATCTATGATGCTGATAACTACATCCCATAGACCAACGAGAAGGACGAGAAGTTTTGGCCATGACTTAGAGAAGGTTTTTCCAAATGCCCTCTATCTAACCCGAGGGAAGAAGACTCTTCAGGATCTTCTTATGGAGGCTTATGACAGGAGCTATAAGAGACTTCTGATAATCAACGTCTGGAAGGGAAATCCCCTCAAAATGACTTTTATCAAGGTTTCTCCAACCGATTGGGGGTATCTTGGCTATCTCTACCTCCATGGCATCAAGCTCCAGCGTGAGATTGGTTTTAGGAATATCCGGCCGATACGAGAGGAAATGCCGTTTATCGTCACGACAGCCAAAAGGGTTAGCCTTGATCATGTTGCCTTTGCTCAGGTGTTTGCCGGATTAACAGGGGGCAGGTTTATTCCCCGGGGAGATAAAAGCCTTCAGACAATAGCGGATAAAAACAACACTGATGTTCTTGGAGTAGTTGAAAGGCATCCGCGGGGAATGGCACTCAACTTTTACCGTTTGGATGTAACCAAAGAAAAGGCCGTTGGTCCGCTCATAAGCGTTAAAATCTGGATCATGGAAGATGGCAGGAGATGGGACTATAAGGAAAGAATGGGTATCAGGAAGAGGGAAGCCCATGAGTAATATTGAGGGATTCGTGGAAATTGAGTTTCCTGATGAAAATAGTGCGAGAATAGTCTATGAAAGCGTTCTATATGAGCATCAAACGGTTCCCTATAAAAGGAGTCAGGTGGAGTTCATCCTCAAAGGAAGGAAAATAATAATGCATTTTTCTGCCATGGATAATTCTGCCCTCAGGGGAACTCTAAACTCGTATCTCCGATGGATCAAGGCTGCTATGGATGTGATTGAAATATAAAAGAATAACCACTTCAACTTCTGGGTGTGGTTTTAGTTTCTTCTGATAATTAGGCTGAAAGTTATTTTTAAAACTAAGATACATGAAATGGGAAACACTCGGATAATTTGAATAGAGCTAAAACTATTTAAATCTCTCTTCCAAGTACTTTTGGAGGTGTTGGCAATGCAGAATATTCCACCGCAAGTTCAGGCTATGTTGGGACAACTTGAAAGTTATCAACAGCAGCTTCAGCTGGTTATACAGCAAAAACAAAAAGTCCAAATAGAGCTGAATGATGCCAAGAAAGCTCTGGAAGAAATAGAGAAGGTAGGCGCTGAGACCCCTGTCTATAAGACAGTGGGGACTCTCATAGTCAAAACGAGAAAGGATGAAGCGTTGGAAGAACTTAAAGAAAAAGTTGAGACACTCGAAGTTCGGTTAAATGCTTTAGATCGACAAGAAAAGAAGCTCAATGCAAAGCTCAAAGAACTGACCCAGCAGATACAGGCTGCACTCAGGCCTACTGCTGGCTGATTTCTTCTTTATCCTGGAGGCCAATACATGAAAGCAGGAGTTATGCACATTGGACTTCCTGAACTGGGCGAGGAGGAGCTGATAAAACTTGGTGAATTAGCACAGGAGGCTATAATTACACATATTTTCGATGCTCTTAACAAGAGTGATGTCAAGGACATAGAGGTTACGACAAGAATAAATCGTGACGAAACCCTTGATCTTGAAGTTGAAGTTTATCTTGAGGTCCCCGTTTTCGTCAGGGTGAATGTTGAAAAGCTAATTGACGAGGCTCTCGAAAAGGCCTATGCGACGGTTGAGAGAAGACTGAGGGAGATTGCAGATGAAGGGAAAGATAAAACTCAAACGCTTTCTTGAAAGCTCGAAAAATAAATCCTTCCTTCTTCTCTGTCATCATAACGCTGATCCCGATTCACTCGGCTCTGCAATAGCCTTCGCTCTTTACTTAAAATCCATTGGAGTTGAGAATATAAGGATAGGTGTTGCCCAGAGTGTCTCTTCATATGCGAAGAAGCTTTTAGCCCTCTCCCCTGTTCCGCTTGAGAAAAATCCTTGTATCGAAGAGGATGTAATTATAATCTTTGATACGTCTTCTCTTGAACAACTTGAACCCATTTTAATTCCAAAAGATAAGACTATTATCCTTATAGACCATCATTTAGAAAAAGAAAATCCAATTAAGGCTAATATAACTGTCGTTAACTCCTCAAGAACTTCAACAGCTGAGATTGTCTGGGAGCTTTTCAAATATCTCGGGTTCTATGATGAAACTGCCGCTAAAGTTCTGTTAGCTGGAATAGTTACGGATACAGCCAACTTCCGCTTTGGCAATTTCATGACCTTTAAAGCGGTTAGCGAGATTCTTGAAAAATTCGGTATTCAGATGGGAGATATATACAACCTTGTGGCTCCTGCCAGCGATGAGAAGCTTGATCAGGCAAGAAGGATGGCCATGCTAAAGGCCTGCCAGAGGATGGAGATTAAAAAAGTTGGGAAGTATATAATAGCTATATCAAAGGTTTCCGCATATGAATCTCTGGCATGCAAGACTTTTCTCCAATTAGGAGCTGATGTTGCCATAGTCGGAAGTGAAAAGAAAGGAGTCAGAATATCTGCAAGGGCAAAGGAGAGCCTCGTCAGGAAGGGCATACATCTCGGTAAGATTATGGAAAAAGTTGGATCTATTATAGAAGGCTCAGGAGGGGGGCATGCTGGAGCTGCTGGAGCAAATGGAAAATCAAATCTTGAGGAGGGACTAAAGTTTTTGACCAAAGAACTTGAAAAATTTTTGAGGGGTGTTTAAATGGCAAGATGTCCATTGTGTGGAATGGCCATTAAATGGGAGGAGCTTATTGAGCAGATGTTAGAGCTGGAAAACTTCAAGGAGCTTTTAGAAAACAAGGCGTCTTTCATGAAAACCTTTGAAAGTTTTATCTTTAGATGTCCCCACTGCGGTGAGGAATTCTATGGTAAAAATCTTCCTGCAGACGAGGCCGAAAAAGTTTTTGATCTTCTCAATGATTTCGAGGGTAGTGTAGACTGGAAAAATAAAAAAGTCAGACTCAAGCTTACGAACCTTTTAGCCTTGGATCTCATGCTTGAAGAATGGGATAGGAGGTCAAGGCGTGAATGAAGCATTGCATTTAGCTGAGTTGGGAGATATAAAGGGGGCTATAGAAAAAGCACGAGAGATCAGGAATCCATTGAAGCGTTTGAAAGTTTTAGCTAAAATTATTGAGACCTCCCGAAGGGAGGATGTACTTCTTCCGATGTTGGATACTTTAGATGAGATAACCTCAACACCTGAGAAAATTGTTGCTATGTCAATTTTTGGGTATTCTCTGTATCTCTTAAATCAGGATAATGAAGCGGAAAAAGTCTTTGAATCCGCTATCAGGATGACAAATACGCTCTCATCACCTAAGATTAAAGCAGAAGTATTTGCGGCGATAGCCAGGAACTTGGCTTTGTCTGACAGATACACTGACTCCTATGAATATTTCAAACTTGCAGTTGAACAGCTTCAGTTTTCAAGAGCTCTCTACTCTGAAGTTATATCTACTTTAATAAGGATTGCCCGTTTAATAGAAAAAACTGGTGATGAAATTCCAACTGAAAAAGTTCTTGATTTTTATAAATTAGCTAAGGATTTATACAGTTTGATAAGATTTAGACTTCAGATGGAAGTCTTAGAGGAGAAGATGGAGCTTGTAAAGGATGTTCTCAAAAGGAGAAGTTTAGCTGTCATTGAGCTAATTGAGAAGGGGGATATAGAAAGGGCGATGAAATTGACCCGCTTTCTGTCACCAAAAGAAAAAGCGATTTCGCTTCTCGAAATATCTTACTGGCTTTTTCTCCATGAATACAGGAATCTTGGGAAATCAGTTTTTGAAGATGCTCTCAATACAATACTCGTTGGAAAATTTAAACCGGATGATGCTGAATTGGAGAGTATAGCAAAACGCTTTTTGCGAATCGGGCTTTTAGAGGAGGCTATAATAATAAGCGGGATTATTAACGATAAAATTAGGGCTTCAAATTTGCTGGGTGACATCTCAATAGCCTATGCAAAAAAAGGGGATATAAACAGAGCCTTATCAATTGCTGAAGGGATTGGAAACGAGAAGATTAAGAAGAGAGTCTTAGAGGAGCTGGAACTCTAATGCGATATGCTTTTTTACTTTAAAGGTTAATCTATAATCACAATGGTGATATTGTTATGATGAACTTCAATGTTATCCGAGAACGTTTGGAGGATGGTGATATTGAAGGAGCACTGAAACTTGCTCTCAACTCTGATAATCCTCTCATAACCGTTGAGATGCTCTCATTAATACTTAAGCATGTGGAAACCGTGGAGGACTACGAGCTCATCTTGGCATATATAGAAGAGGCCTTGAGGAACATCACAAACACCCTTGAAAAAGTTAAAGCGTTAAGTATTGTTGCGGAGTCCCTATATACCACTGGGGCTGAATCGACAGGATGGCGTTATTTTGAACTTGCTATACGGACAGCTCAGAGTATAGACTTTTTTAAATGGCGAGCAGAGGCTTTTGCTAATATTGCAAGCATGATGGTGCTATCAGGATTTGTTGACGATGCATATCATTACTACAATCTTGCCTTTAAATCCCTATCAGAGTCTAAGGAACAATATTCTGTTATAGTTCCCCTTCTCTCAAACTTGGCGGATGAGATAATTGAAAGTGCGGACAGAATCCATGATGGCCGTGCATTGGATTTGTACGAACTGGCACGGGAGATATACCTCTTTATAAACAGACGTCTAACAGCCAGCACAATAGAAGAAAAAATTAACACAATTAACACTGTCCTCAAAAATGGATGCATTGCTATCACGGAATTTTTAGAGGTTGGTGACATAGACAAAGCTATATTTGCTGTTAGATACCTTGAAGATCGTGAAAAACCGGTAGCCCTTATGAATGTGGCATACTGGCTTTTTCTTCATGGACAGGAAAAATTGGCTCGTATTTTGCTTAAGGATGCTTATGATATTATCTTTCTTAGAAAACTTAAACCGCATGATTTAACTCTCGAAGGAATTGCATATCGTTTCATGAAACTTGGTCTCATTGATGATGCCCTCAATATTGCGGGTATAATAGAGAATGAGAGGATAAGTGATGAGATTCTCGGGAGAATCGCACTGACATATTCTAAAAAAGGAGAAACCGAAAAAGCGAAGGATATACTTAATGTCATTAAAAGCGAAAGTGTTAAGAGTAAAGTTTTAAAGGCCATACAAGGGGAGGAACATGTGGGATACGAGTAAAGATTACCGATTACTGGTGGCGGAGAAATCGGTGGAGCTGTTCCTGAAGACGGTGGAGCACGCGAAGTTCAAGGGGAAGTGGAACAAGAAGGGAGCGATTCAGTTGGCGAAGGAGATGATTCCGGAGATACAGGCGATGCGCTACAGCTACCTCGATCCGAAGGAGCTGATTGAGACACCGCAGATGAAGGCTCTGAAGGAGAATGCCTTAGCTATAATCGAGGCCCTTGGCGGTGATGACTGGCACCACAAGTTCATTAGCTTGGCAGATAAAAGCGAGCGCGAGAAGGTCGAGGAGCAGGTCGCAAAGGTTCGCTTCTTCCTCAACACCATCATCGGCCTTGACAAGCGCCTCGCCCTCGGAAAGATAAACGACCCGGTCATAGCGGTGGACATAAAGGTCGGCGAGGTCATGAGCGTCGGCAAGCACCCCAACGCGGACAGGCTCCTCGTCACCAACGTGAACATCGGCGACAGAGCCATTACCGTTGTCACGAACGACCTGACCGTTAAGGAGGGCAACCGCGTGGCTGTGGCTCTGCTCCCTCCTGCCAACTTTCGCGGAATAGTCAGCGAAGGCATGTTCCTTGGCGCTGGCGAGGGCGTCCTCAAGGACGTGAAGGGAGAAATAGGCGGCCTGCCCAAGGAGGTTCCGCTGGAGGCCTTCAACGAGACGAGGAACCTCGTGGAGGCGTTTCTGAAGGGGTGACTTTTCACCTTTTTATCTAAATGTAACCCTTGATGCACTTGATTACTCTTCTTTCTTCTGACCCGTTCACTTAATAAAACTCAATATGGACAGATCTACACAATGTATGCAATAGATCCAAAGTATGCACAAAAATACAAGCAACAATTTAATATCCCAGATATAGTAATCCAAAGAGCTGCAAAAAAAGGAAGCCCAATATATGTTCTAAAAAACCCCCAAGTTAAAGTTTTAAAGATCAGCTCCTATATCGAAAAGGAGGAGACACCATATGAGAGGAAATCATAAAGCTGTTTTTATATCTCTTTTATCTTTTCTGTTGGTGTTAGGAATATTAACATGGGCTATGGGACAGGTTAATAAGAATCCACCTTCCGATTCTCCTACACTGGCTCCAGATACAGCTCTGAACATGCTCTATGACGCCAATCTGAGCAACTTCTCCCTTAAGCCCCAGTTCACATACTGGGTTGATAGTCAAAACTGCAAGGAACTCCGCCCGGACTGTCGGGTACTGCGCATGGAGGCCATAGTGGAAGTAGGGAACAGGACGTATCTGGCCTTCTTTGACTTCCAGAACAAGACCTTGAATTTGGTTCCAACCAACGAGACGGAGGTGAAAGAGTACCTCAAATTCTTCAGCGAGCACGGAGGAAGGGTCTTCAGCTACAACTCAACGATAAAGGCCGTGATGAAAACATCATTCGGGGAGAACGTCACTGTGCGTGAGCTAAACGGCACGTGCGTTGTTCCGGCGATTGTTAAGGTTGGGTGAGGGGTGTTCAAGGTGGCGTTGCTGCTCATCACACCTCTGGTGCTCTACGGGCTGCTCTTCCTCCTGCCGGCACTCTATGACGAACTGCCCCTGAAAAAGGCCAACCTCATTGCGGCGGCCTTCTACGGGTTTTTGCTCTTTCCATTGTCCTTCTACTTCACCTTTGTGAGTGCCGCCATGGCGGACACTTTCGGCATCTATGAGCACCTACCCGAAGCAATAGCTGCACTGATAGTGGCACTGATTGCCGCTACACTTTTCACGCTCCTTGCCTCGCTCCCACTCCTGCTCATAAGGAAGAAGAGAGAAATCAAGAGGCCAATCGTTCTGCTCTTCATGGCGAGCTTCTTCTTTGACTTGGCCATAATTATCCTCGCAGGGTAACTCAAGACCAGCTGCCGTTCATCCCTCCTCACAACCTCCAGTGCTCTCTCCACGATTACTCTTCTTTCTTTTAGCTTATCTCCATCATAAACCAACTCTGAATAAATTTATACTTGAAAAAGAGGAAAGATATCTTACGAATAGCAAAAGAAAAAGCTTATATACCACAACATACATAAATGTTGTAGAAACTATTGGGCAACCCATGTAACGGCAAATAGTTGGGGATAGTCCATGAAAGGCTCCGACATCATTGTAATATTACTTTACGGGATTTTTCTCTTTATTTCCTCTTTATATTTTATCCTCACAGGCTCAGCCCTTGTTGACAGCCTTGGGATTGACAGGCACGTACCCCACTCACTGACCCCCGTTATTGTGGTATTTATCTCATCCCTCATATTTACGGCCCTGTCCTCGGTGCCTATGGTGTTCACAAAGAGAAAAGGCATAAGAAAAGCCGTTTTCATGCTGTTTTCAGCGAGTTTTACTTTCTATTCAATTATCGTCTGGTTCTTTCTTGGTCTCAAATAATCTTCTGAAAATCCGAAACGAAGACACGGAGTTTTTCTCCGTTTC
>CAZAPD010000072.1:0-6982 GCA_964487115.1 uncultured Thermococci archaeon
GCGAAAGACACGCATTCATATCAGCATTGATGAAGACGTTGGCGAAGTTCTTGATAAACTGTACATCAAGAAATCCGCTTTTATCAATGACTTGCTTAGAACGATTCTTTTCGGGGAGGGAGACATTATGAGTTTTATAGAATCGTTATGGTGGGCCCGCGGGGATTCGAACCCCGGACCTTCGCCGTGTGAGGGCGACGTCATAACCAGTCTAGACCACGGGCCCATTCCCTGCAATAATGGAAAAGGAAGGAAATATAAAGCTTTCGTTATTCCTCGACTCCTCTCCTAACCTTCACGGCTAAACCATATCTAAAGACCTTGAGCTCTCTCCCGTTAAGTAGGGTCTGTCCTGTGGCGATGAGTTCATCGTTCTCATTGACAATTAAGACCTCATCGTAGGGCCTTATGTTTTCGTCTGCATCCACAACGAACTTTGCAAAGACGCTCTTCCCTTTTCTTGCAAAGGGTTCAGCATCAGCATTAACCACCACACGCATCTTTGGATATGGCAGGAGCTCCTTTAAGCGCTTTGCTCCTTCGATTCCTAAGGTTAGTAATCCATCATCTGCCCTGAATGTTGCTAAGTGCTTGCCTTTGGCTTTTATCTGCCTTGGCATGCTGGTTTTTCTTGAGAGCTCCACGAATGCATCTTCAAAAGCTTTACCAGTGTTTTCACCGAACTGATACTCTGCTATGGCCTTTATGTAGAGCTTTGCATCGCTCTTTGTTGGCCTCGGTATTGTGAAATCCCCCTCACCTTCGCTCTGGGCAAAGGGGAAAGTCAAAGCTAAATACTTTGGAACCTCACCGAATATGGGGTGATTCATGATCTCAGGGAACTTCGCCCTCACGCGCTCAGCCCTTGCTCTAGCCCTCTCTACCGTGGGCCATTTCATAGATTCCTCGCTCACCTTGAAGAGCGCTGAGGCTTTAGTTATTGGCTCGTTTTCCTCCAGATAGGCCGTATATTCCAAAAGCCTCTTGTAAGCGGCGAACATTTTTGGATGCGAGCGAGCTCTTTCATCCACGAGCTCCCACAGAGTCCCCTCCTTTATAGCCTGCTTTACCCTGTTGAGCTCTTCCCTTATGACCCATAGATTGTGGAGCGCCAAAAGCCTCGTCCTCTCTTCCTTTGGCATCTCCCTGAGCTCCTGTGGAGTGTAGCATGAGCAGACAGGACATGAGCACGGGAAATACTCAAGCTCGTCCAGGCTTTTCGTGCCTTCAGGCGTTAAATAGCGATCGTCCTTAGCGTAGAGCGCATAAGAGGCCGAATCGAAGAGATCAATACCCATAGCCACCGCCAACGCGAAAATCATTGGATGGCCTGCCCCAAAGAGATGAACTGGTCTATCTGGCCTAAGGCCTTGCTTGGATGCTATAACCACATCCACCAGGTCCCTGTAGCGGTAGCTTTCCATTAAGGGCACGACAGCTCCAATTGGGTGAATTTCAAAGTCCATCTCGCTCAGCTTTTTAGCGGCATAAGTCCTCAAATCCGGATAAGTAGAGCCCTGGACAGCGGCGTTCATGGCGATGCTTTTAATCTCTTCCGCTTCCTTAGCTCTCTCAAGCGTTATCTTTAAGTCTTCCTCCGCTTTCTCCCTTGGAGCGTCGGGAATAGTTGGGATGTCGAGAAAAGTCCCCACATCAACGCCTATTTTGTGCTGGAACTCAATGATTTCTCTGTTTGTGACTTCAACTCCCCCATAACGCATGAGCTGAAAGCTTCCGGAGTCGACTTCTATTATCCCATCGTAGCCCAAAAGCTCGTGAATGCCTTTCTCCAAAGCCGTCTCACGGAGCTTTTCGTCCTTATAAATGATGTAGGAGTTTGTGATTATCATCCCGAACCCCATTTCTTTGAGCTCCTTAGGGGAAACAATAAGCTGCTTTGGGTTTATGACAGGCATTATCGCCGGAGTTTCAATTTTTTTGCCGTTTACTTCAAGCTTTCCAATTCTTCCTGCGGCATCTCTCGCCTTAACCTCAAACTTAAACTCTACCATCTCTCAACACCGAACCGAGTATGTGAAAGGAGTTTAAAAGGCTAAGGGAGAATAGTTAGAAAAATGTATGCCAGAATCCCGGAAATCAAGGGGGCTGTGATCCAGCTCCTTACAATTCCAAAGAGCAGATGGGTATTTACTCTCTCTCCTTTGTATGTCCCCACACCAGCAACAGCTCCAACAACAGCCTGTCCAGAGCTTACAGGAAGCCCAAAGGAGTTGGCCAGACTGACGGCTAAGGAAGAACCAAGCTGAGACGAGAATGCAGACGTTGGGCCAAGTGGTGAGATATCCTTACCTACGGTCATTATAACCTCATAGCTGAAGCTTAGAGCTCCAAACGTCAGACTCATGGCTAAAACGATTTTGAAATATTCTCCAAATCCCAGCACCTGAGAAAGGCCGATGACATTGGAGAGCTCATTTGTCCCAAGATTGAATGCCGCAAAGGAAGCTGAGATAAACACCAGCCATTTCTGGGTTAGCTCAATTTTGGCCATTTCATGCATTTTCCCAAGCAGGTGGGAGTAAAGGTTGTATATTATGATAGCGAGGAGAGCTGCTGTAAGCGGGGAGAGTACCCATGCCAGGGCTATTTTTCCGAAGACATGCCACTGAACCGGAATACCGAGTTTTATTGAAGCACCCAGAAGACCACCAATTATTGACTGTGTCGTTGATATTGGAATTCCCCTAAGGCTGGCTACTGTTACAGCAATTGCGGCACTGAAAAGAACGAGACCAATCTCTGTAAGATTCATGCCCTCTGCTAAGTTGCTCACAGTCCCAGAAACAGCAGAGTGGCCAAGAATCGCCCCAAGACTTGTGAATATGCCAATTAAAAGCACAGCCTGTTTAAATCCGATAACCTCTGAACCGACAGCAGTCCCAACGGCTTTTGCACTGTCGTTTGCACCTATGGCCCATGCCATGAAAAGAGCTGCTACTACTGCCATCATCGTTATCACTATAGACTATATTTTCTATATAGATTATATATGATAAATTAAAAAGTTTTCGTTTGAATGTTAAGATTGATATTTTAATGTCTGTAATACCAAGGTAGACATCATCGTGTTGGTACCAGAAATTTCAGATATCCATATACATGGAGGCTTAAATAAAAGAGTGCCCAAAACCAAGTTATTAGCGGGAATAATAAAGCATTGAACAGTTTTCCTCCTTCTACTATGGTTGGGATGAGCATTGTGATCATTTCAAAAATGTACCAAATGATGAATAACCTGAAGGATAGGAAAAGAAGCAATGGGGGAACTACAACATCGAGAAAAGATATTAGATCCCCTATAAGAAGGAAAGCCCATTCTTTCATGAATCCTCCTCCCAAATGTTTTAGGTCCCCTAAAAACCATCTTTTTCGTTGATTCCACAATTCTCCTAATCTCTTTGGCATTTTAACATATACTTTAGCCTTGGGGGCATAAACAACCCGTCCGTAACTTTTTATGGATTTTGTGGTTACATAGTCTTCCACAGGACTTTCGATAAAGCCTCCAAGTTTCTCAAGAGCACTTTTTCTGAAGGCTGAAATTGGCCCGGGAGCAATGCTTAAATCCTCCAGTTCCTTTGCTCTGCGGAACATGGCGATTCTTAAGTGTTCAACATCCTGTGCTCTCTCAAGGAAGGATCTACCCAAGACCCGAACTTGGCCTCCAACAGCAACGATATCATCTGCGTAGAAGCGTTTTACAAGCTCTTTAACAGCGTTTCTATCTAAAATTCCATCGGCATCTGTAGTTACTATGATTTCTCCTTTTGAGTTCTCCAGGCCAAAATTAAGGGCTTTGGCTTTCCCTTCATGTTCTTTCCGGAAAATTCTTAAATGGGGATCCTTAATTGTTCTCGCCTTCTCAAAGGTATTATCTTCACTCCCATCATCTATGACCACAACCTCAAAAAGAGGATAATCCTGATTAAGGGCATATTCTATCGCTCTTTTAATGGTCCTTCTCTCGTTATATGCAGGAATTAGAACAGAAACATATGGGGTTAACTCCATAATTCTGTAATTATGTAGAAAGCTAATTAAATAGGTAATGAAGAAATAGCTGTCCCATAGAAGAATTATGGTTAAGGCGATTTCAAGCAACATGAAATTAGATAGGGAGGGATATTTAAATAGCTAATCCTTAATGGGAACTTTCAATGGGTTGTGTATTGTTTCTAATAGTGATAAACTTAACCTGAGCCAAGCAAATTATTATCCCTAATGCGGTACTTTACAACATATCTCCCATTTTCATAGGTTTCATTCGCTTCTAAAATCTCTACCGGTTCAATATTAAGTCCAAACTCAATAGCGCTCCATGTAATGTCTTCAAAGTAATCATAGAGACCACAGCCTTTGCAGAATGAGCCTGTAAATTCGATTATAACCTCGTTTTTCTTGATTTCTATGACCCTAGCATGGGCTTCACTCCCATGGTAATGATTGAACTCCTGCAAGACTCTTTCCAGGTTTTCCATCCTCTCACCAAGAATGGTTTGGAATTAATACTTAAAAAGTTTGCTAACATAACCATATAATTTAAAAATCAAAATCCAAAATCAGAAATGATGGATGAGGAAAGGATACGTTATGCTCGAAGGGAATATAAAGATGAGGAGATTTATTCTATCTTAACCGAGCCGGTTAGAGAATGGTTTAAACGAAAATTTGGGAGTTTCACACCTCCTCAGCGCTATGCGGTTATTGAAATCCACAAAGGGGAGAATGTCCTGATATCTTCCCCAACTGGTTCTGGAAAAACTCTATCAGCTTTTCTTGCAGCTATAAATGAGTTGATTTTGTTGGGTAAGGAAGACAAATTGGAGAATGAAATCTATGTTCTGTACATTTCACCGCTCAGAGCTCTCAATAATGACATAAAGAGAAACCTCGATGAACCTCTGAGAGAAATAAAGAAAGTTGCTGAGGAACTTGGTTATGAATTGCCGGAGATAAGAGTTGGGATAAGGACGAGTGATACTTCAAGTTATGAGAAGAGCAAGATGATAAGGAAACCTCCACATATTCTTATAACAACCCCTGAGAGCTTTGCTATAGCATTAAATGCTCCAAAATTCCGAGAGCGACTGAAAACAGTGAGATATGTTATTATCGATGAGGTCCATGCATTGGCTGAGAATAAGCGAGGTTCTCATTTGGCTTTGAGTATTGAGCGATTGGCAAACTGGGTTGGCGATTTTGTGAGAGTTGGGTTGAGTGCAACTATTCATCCCCTTGAAGAAGTGGCTAAATTTGTTTTTGGCTTTACTGACGATGGAACCCCCCGTTCCGGTTTAATTGTTGATGTTAGCTTTGCAAAGAAAACCGAGATTAATGTGGAAAGTGTAGTTGAAGATTTAGTTTATACTCCAGCAAACGAGCTTAGTGAGGCATTATATAAACGCTTAGAAAATCTCATCAGCCAACATAAGACGGTTCTAATCTTCACAAACACCAGAAGTGGAGCTGAAAGAGTAGCTTACCATCTGAAGAAGGGTTTTCCAAAATATGCTGAATTAATTGAAGCCCACCATTCCAGCCTATCGAGAGATGTTAGACTTGAGGTTGAGGAGAAATTAAAAAAGGGAGAGCTCAGGGCTGTTGTAAGTTCCACATCGCTTGAGTTAGGGATAGATATTGGCACAATTGACCTCGTAGTCCTCATAGGTTCGCCAAAGAGCGTGAATCGTGCGTTACAGAGGATTGGCAGGGCAGGACATCGTTTGCATGACATAAGCAAAGGTGTGATACTTGTATTAGACAGGGATGATTTAGTCGAATGTACCGTCCTCGCTCATGATGCAAGAAACCGAAGATTAGACAGGATTAAAATACCCGAGAATCCGCTTGATGTTTTAGTTCAGCATCTCCTTGGGATGGCACTTAACAAAGTCTGGGAGATTGGAGAGGCATATAACCTCGTTAGGAGGGCTTATCCGTACCGTAATTTATCCTTTGGGGATTTCATGAGTGTGTTAAAATACTTAGCGGGGGAATATGCTGGGCTTGAGGAGAAGAAGGTTTACGCAAAGATTTGGCTCGATGAAAAGGAGGGCAAATTCGGAAGAAGAGGAAAGATGACGAGAGCTATTTATTACATGAACACAGGGACAATTCCAGATGAAGCTAAGATAAGGGTTTATACGATGGATAAAAAGTTTATTGGGACAGTGGAGGAGGAGTTTGCCGAAAGGCTGATGCCTGGTGACATCTTTGTTTTAGCCGGAAGAACATACGAATTTGTCAGAAGCAGGGGCAATAAGATATATGTAATTCCGAGGGAAGGAGCAAGACCCACCATTCCCGCATGGTTCTCGGAGATGCTTCCGCTGAGTTTTGACTTGGCTTTGGATGTTCAGAGGTTTAGAAGAGAGGTCAAGAACATGCTTAATAACAAAAAGGCAAAGTCATTCCTCATGAGAAAATATGGTATGAATGAGAGGGCTGCAAAGGCGATTCTGGCCTACTTTAGGGAGCAGGCTAGATACTCCATAATACCAGATGATGAAACCATCCTTGTTGAGGAGGTTCTTGGCGATAGAAGGAACAAGTATTTCTTCCACACCCTAATAGGCAGGCGCGCCAACGATGCATTAAGCAGGGTTTTTGCATATACCGTGAGTAGGTGGAAAAAGTGCAATGTGGGAATAGCTATAAATGACAACGGCTTTGCCCTTCTTCTACCCCCAGAAAAAAGATTGAGCGAGGGGGAGATAAGAGCGCTCTTTGAAATCAATGACCTGAGAGAGACTCTTAAAAAAGCCCTCGATAACACAGAGCTTTTAAAACGAAGATTCAGACATGTTGCCAATAGAGGGTTGCTGATCCTCCGGCGCTATGTTGGTAGGAGCAAACGTCTTGGCAGACAGCAGATGATGGCAGTAACTTTACTCAGAGTTCTCAAGGAGAATTATCCCGACTTCCCACTCCTCAAAGAGGTCTACCGTGAGATTATGGAGGA
>CAZAPD010000073.1:0-19359 GCA_964487115.1 uncultured Thermococci archaeon
AAAAACCACCTTTCTTGGAGGTGTTGGCAGTGGAAACTAAACTCGACATACCTGTATGCACATCATGTGGAAAGGAAATAAGCCCAAGAGAAAACGCTACTCACTTCGTATGCCCAAACTGTGGTGAAGAAATAATATGGAGATGTGAAAGCTGCAGAGTTTTAGCCGTCCCGTACAAATGCCCCAAGTGCGGCTGGGAGGGACCATGAAAGGAGGTGAAAAAGATGAGCGACTTCAATCTCGTTGGTGTTATCAAGGTCATGCCGACCGATCCTGAAGTAAACCTCGATGAGCTTGAGGAAAAAGTCAAGGCCGCCATTCCAGAGAAATACGGCTTCGTTAAGATCGAAAGGGAGCCAATAGCCTTCGGTCTCGTTGCTCTCAAAGTTTATGTTCTCGCCAAGGACGCAGAAGGCTACTCCCTCGATGAAGTTACCGAGGCCTTCAGAAAGGTTGAGAACGTTGAAAGCGCTGAAGTTGAGAGCGTTTCGAGGATCTGAATCCCCTTCTCTTCCTTTGATTTCTTGTTCTGCACTTGCGGTATCTAACACTGCCTTTTATGAACGCTGTTGGATGGTGTCCTCATTCCGAAGGAATGTGCCAAAACTCAAAAAGTTTTTATAAAACCTTTAACAATTTTGACACGATGATTAGCATGCTAAGCCGGGCAGAGCTCAGGGTTCTCTCAGTCCTGCATGGGCCGGCCACCCTCAAAGAACTCTCTGGGCAGCTCGGGGTTTCCCGCGCTCGCCTTTCGATAATCGCCCGTTCCCTAGAACGAAAGGGCCTTATTGAGCGGCAGAAGGATGGAAAGGAGATTCTACTCATTCCTTCCAGCTCCAAACCCCTCGAACTCTTCCACGAGCTTCTAACGAGGTTTCCCCATGTTGACTTCATCTCCCTCCTGGCAGGTAGAAAGCTTAAGGTCATAGGTGGAATGGCCGTTGAGGAGCCCAGACCGGTGTGGGAAATCTCCCTGAGATCCAACGTTAACCGCTACACGGTGCATCACGTCCTAACGGAGCTGATGGAAAGGCTCATCGTCGGGAAAAACGAGAAGGGGTACTTTATTGCGAAACGGTTTTTACTTGTCAAAGAGTTTGTCGACGAATACTTTCGCCTGCAGAACTTGATAAAGGCAAAGAGCTTCAGCCATGATTCGGTAGTCCTCTGGAGCGGCGTTAATGAGTTCCTCCTCGCTACGAGAAGCTTCAGGGGCTTGGCGGTAGATTCCTTCCAGCTTACCGGTCTCTCCCGCTTTTCGAGCTACGGCCTCGGTGTAATATCCAGCGGAATCTACCATTATTACTGGCCTTCCAGGGAGACAACACTCGAGGAGGTCATTGTTCATACCCTGGCAGTTGGAGCTGGCGCGAGGGAGCTCCTATACGTCGTGACCATCCTAAAGGCAAGGAGTTTTAACGTTGAGCGGCTCAGACGTCTGGCCATTAAGTTTGATGTCCTCGGAGTCGTTGACGAGATTATTGAGTATCTTGACGGAAAAGAGAAAGGTTATCCTTTCCCTTCCAGGGATGAAGTTGAGAAGCTCTGCCCTGACCTCCTCCCCGCCCTGAAGGGCGGGGCTTGAGAAAAGAGAAAAGTGGAGATGGTTGAGCACGAATACAAAGTTAAACTGGGGGCTGTTTTGGTTTATAGAAAGCTTGACCCGGAGATGCATGATTTCAACATAGATGTCTTTGTGAAGAGAATCCTAAGAGGGCTCACACTGTCGGAGGGCATGAAAAACCGCTCAGTACTTCCCAGCGAGTTTGAGGATTTCGAAATTCTTAGGGTTCGGCTGGTGTCTCTTGAGGACATTTTCCTGTTCAAAGGGGTTACATCTCTTGGCAGGGTCAAGGACATTGATGATTTGCTTCGCTTGCTTGAGCATGGTGTTGATTTTGAGGTGATGCTCGGTGAGCTCAATAATCAAAGAATGATCATTGGGCCGGAGAGGTTTGAATAGCTCATGGGGCTCCTTTATGAGAAGTCATTGATGCTCAGAAGGGTACTCGCGGAAAAAGGACTCAGAAGCAGGGCCCTGAATAAGTTCACTAAAGAGCTGGAGCTCTCTTTCGGTAAATGAAAAAGAAACTCAGAGCCCCAAGCTCAAGCTCAGCTTCGGCCTCTTCCACTCGTCGAGAATTGCTTTCAGATCCTCGTTCTGAATCTTGGCGTAAAGCTCGTCGAACCTCTTCTTCGCTTCCTCGTCGCCTTCCTTCCAGCGGGCGAGTTCGCCTATAGCCCTGAAGAACTCTGCGGTGTCATCCTCAAAGGCTTCTGCGAATATCCCCATATTCTCATGGATTTCCCCATATACCTCCTCATTGAAGAGCCCTTTAATGAACTCCATCAGTGTCTCAAACACAAGTGCAAAGAGCTCATCATCCGTCTCAACAGCTTTCACCAGAGCATCCCGAATAGCTACGAAAGCCCTCCTGTAGTCCTCTTTGCCTGCATATATTTCAGCTTCAACGAGCTTTGCATTGATCTCAACCTCATTGTCCCTCGGACTCCGGAGAACACCCTTTATCAAGGCCTCCGAAGTATCGTAATCTCCAAGCTCATAGCGAAAATGAGCCAGATCAAGGAGACTTATCATGTAATTCTTTTCATCACCAATCTCTTCGAACAGTTTTCTTGCTTTCTCCATAAGCTCCACAGCCCTTTCAATCTCCCCGAGCTCGTCATAGTTCATTGCCAAATTGGCGAGAGTTAAAGCAACCTCCTTCTCATCCCCACGCCCCTCTTCAAGCTTAAGCAGTTTGTTATACGTCTCTATAGCCTTTTCTGGCATTCCAAAATGCTCGTAAGCATCCGCCAGATAATAAAGTCCAACTGCATACTCTTCCGGGTCATCCTTCCTACTTTCGGCGAGCCTTCTGTAGAGGTCAATTCCCCTATCAGTTTCATCAAAATGGGCATAGATATGAGCAATCTCATGGACCAAGTCATAGGGATCATCGCACTCAAAAGCTAATTCTTCAAGCTTCTTTAAGACTTCTCTGAGTTCGTTCTCATCTTCGATGGAATCCACATAATCATCAAGCAGCTCCAAAACCCTTTCACAATCCCTCTCACTCAAGGCTTTCTCAAATTCATTCCCATTCATTGTATCACCGGGAGAAAAGTTTATTTCCAAGGTTAAAAACATATGGCAAGGTGAAATCCATGAAAGTCTTTCTTGTTCCACACTTCCACTATGACTTGGAATGGGTAAGGACAAAGGAGGAATTTGGAGAATTAGCTCTCAACAACATGGAAAAAGTTCTCGAAATAATGCGCAAAGACAAAGAATTCAGGTACCTCTTTGATCAACTGTTCCTCTTAGAGCTGTTTAAGGAAAGGAAACCAGAACTTTGGAATGAGTTCCTAGAAAGAATCAGGGAAGGTGGGATTGAGCTTGTTGGTGGGATTTACTTAATGCCCGACAACTTGATCCCGGGGTTGGAGACTCAAATAAGGGAAATACTTCACGCAAAGCCTAAAATGGAAGAGTTAAGCAGAAAGGAAATTAAAATCGGATGGATGATAGATTGTTTTGGTCATCACTCTCAAATTCCTCAGATTTTCAAAAATGCTGGTTTTGAGTTTTACACATTCAAGAGGGGGTATAGAGGAGAAAAAACTATGAACTTCATCTGGGAAGGCTTAGATGGGAGCAGAATCTTTGTCCACTATATGCTCTTTGGTTATGACCCGCTCTGGCTTCCTCAAGATGACGTTGAGCTTGGGGCAAAAATCCTCCTTGAGATGATCGAGAAAGCCAAACCATATGCTCTAAATGATTGCATAATGCTGTTAACGGGTTCTGATTTCACGCCACCGAATCCAATTCTTTCCAAGATTGTTAAAAGGGCAAGGGAGCTGAGTGGTTATGACATAAAGGTAGCTACACCAGGAGAGTACTTTGAAGAAGTCAAGAACTGTGAAGTTCCAATTGTGAGGGATGAGATGGTATTTGGGAGATATCATCCCGTTCTGCCCAGATGCAGAAGTTCGAGGATTGATATCAAGATCAGATTCAGAAAGCTTGAGTTCCTTCTTCAAAGTGTTGAAGCCTTAAATACTTTCGTGTCACTTAAAGGTGGAAAAAGTGAGGAGGAGAAGCTTGAGAGGGCCTGGAAGCTTTTGTTGATGAACGCCTTTCATGACACCATATGCGGATGTGGAATAGATGAGATATATGAGGAAGCTGAAGAGAGGTTCAGAGAAGCTGAGGAAATAGCCTTGGAAGTTCTTAACTCATCACTGAGCTTCTTCAGCGGAAGCAATGAAAAGTTCCTACTTTTCAACCCCCTGCCTTGGAAGAGAAGGGAGATAGTTGAGCTTGCTGATGAAAAAATTGTAGATGCAGAGCTTCCTCCTTTGGGATATATGATTGCAGAGGGAGAAAGAGAAGAGAAAGTAGAGAAAGAAGAACTCGAAATAGAGAACGAGTTTTTCAAAGTAAGGCTAACTGAGAGGGGAACACTTGAGGTATTTATGGACGGGGAGCTTGTAATTAAGGATGGCAACGACATTGAAATCATTTCAGATGGTGGTGACTTGTATTATTCCAGAGTCCCAGAGAAGAGCTATAAGACGAGAATTAGCGAAGCAATTTCAAAGCCTGAGTATTTGAGGGATATGAATGAGATAAGGTTTGAAGTTGTAGATGCAAAGGCCGAGAAATCAAAGTTTAGGGAGGTTTTAAGCTACACAATTAAAGCTGAATGGAGAGGGGATACCATTTTAAAGCTTTCATTTGAAGTTCAGCTCGCTAAGGGAATTCCGAGAATAGACTTCAAGGCTAAGGTTTACTTCAACTATCCGCACACGGATTTAATGGTTCTATTCCCAATGGACATTGAAGGAAAGGCCTATGCAGAGATTCCAGGAGGAGTCTGTGAAGTTGATTTAGACGTTGATGATTCTGATTGGGTAGAGGAGTATGATAACTTTGCTGTTCAGAACTGGATGGCTTATGAAGACGGAAATAGGGGAGTTGCTCTGATAAATCTTGGAATCCCTGAGCACAGGATTGAAGACGGAATCATAAAGCTGACCCTTCTGAGAAGCGTAGACTTGGTCTCTTGGGGCAACGCTGGACCAAAGCTATATACTCCAAAAGCATTGATGATTGGAGAGCATGAGTTCAGATATGCACTAATTCCATACAAAGGGAGCTGGAAAGAGAATGACATTCCAAAGCTCGCTTATTCACATAATGCTCCAGTATTTATTCTGCACGGGGTTAAAGAGTTACCCGAGATGGACTGGGCTCTTGAGCTTGATGATAATTTAGTCATGACAGCTTTCAAGGAAAGTAAAGAGGAAATTGTCCTTAGGTTCTTTGAGACGTTGGGCAAGGAGACAAAATCAACCATGAAGACAAAGTTTGATTATGCTGAAGCTTACAAAGCAGACCTCTTAGAAAGGCAACTGGAAGAGTGGAACTTTGAAGTTAAGCCCTTTGAGATTGTTACACTCAAATTTGATGTTCAGAAGACAGGGATTGACAAAATGCTAAAATCCAAATGAATCCCTTGGTACATTGGAAAAGATTAACATCCTCCTTAGATACTTATACACATTTTTTCATTGTTTTCAAACAAATCTGTCATTTCAACCTTTATTCAGCCCTCTTTTGCCAACTATCCATCAGAGTAAACAGTAACCATTTTAGCCCCCAAGAAAGCTTTTTAGTATTGGATAAAATATCCAATAGGTGATAAGAAATGGAAACAACAAAAGAAGATATAATCCAAGAATACGCCAGCTGGGGCAGTTTAGATGTTTTGGAAAATGCTAATCGCTATCCCGGGCCAACAGGTTTCTTTGCATACATAATGGAGGACGCTCTGAAAGAATCCCTATCACTTATCCCAGAAACCGGGAAGAAAGCACATTTTTCAGGTGAAATTTATATTCACAAGCTTCCGTATAGCCTCTACATCCCGTACTGCACAGGACATAGCACATCTCGCTTGCTTGAAAAAGGACTTAAAACCCCAACGATAATTTCCCGCCCAGCAAAGCACTTCGACACCTACGTTGACCACATAGCCAACTATCTCATAACAATGCAGCATTACTTCAGTGGAGCACAGGCTTTGAGCTCAGTTGAATGGTATGCTGGACCTTTTATTAGAAGGGACAGCCTCTCCAGAAGAAAAATCAAACAGAATATCCAGAGATTGATTTACAACCTCAACTATCCAACAAGAATAGGCCTCCAAACCCCATTTACAAATTTCACAGTGACACTCAATGCTCCTGAGAAAATGATTGAGGGTGATCATGCAATCTATGCTGGAAAAGAAATCGAACCACTTGGTGAATACGAGAAAGAGGCTAAAGAGTTTTTCGTAGCCCTAACAGAGGTCCTACGCGAAGGAGATTCAATTGGCCAGCCCTTCACATTTCCCATTCCCACGCTAATGGGAACCGCCAAGATGATTTGGAACGACCCCGAGATATTCGAAGCGGTCTTTGAGACAGCGGCAAAGCGCGGAAGCTTTTACTGGCTCAACACAAACGTGGTTGACCCAGATGCAAGCTTTTCTATGTGCTGCAGGCTTGTAATCGATAAAAATGAGATGTCTCATGCTTTCAACTTTAACCCCGGTGATACCTTAGAGGACTGGCTTAATGAAGTTGAAAGACAGCGCTTCGGCGGACTCTGGGCAATGCCCGACGTCACCGGTTCAGTAAACGTAACCACCATAAATCTTCCCAGGATAGCCCTCAAGGCAAATGGTGATGATGACAAATTCTGGGAGGAATACGATAGAGTGCTTGAAATAATAAGAACAACAACCGAATGGTTCCGTGAGCGTTATATCCGGTTCATTACAACCTATAGACAAATGTACAGCATGATCTCCCTCTACCTCGAAGAATTTCCATCGAGCCATTTTAATACCATTGGAATTATCGGTCTTCCAGAAACAGCAGCAATATATCTCAACGAACCGAGACTCTGGGAGGAAGGGAGCAGAAAAGACTGGTTAAAAGCAGCCGAGTTCATGAAAGAAATGGTGGAATTCGCAACAACCAAAGCAAGAGAATGGATGCGCACAACTGGTGTGCCATGGAACGTTGAAGAAGTTCCGGGTGAGAGTGCAGCTGCAAAACTTGCATTAAAAGATGCACACGAATACCCCAATGTTCTTGAATATTTGAGTGATCCAGAAAATCCAATTTACTCCACAAGTATAGCACCCTACTACGGAAGCCTTGAACTGGCTGACAGGATAAGAGTGGAGGAAAAAGCCCAGAAAAGCTTCACGGGTGGAGTGATGATGCACATCTTCCTTGGAGAAGAGCCAGACCCGGAGGCTCTCGCAAAGCTAACCAAGAGACTTATGAAGACCGAGCTGGTCTACTGGAGCTACACACCAGCTGTGACAGTATGCAAGACCTGTAACTATTCCACGACGGGCCTTTACACCCACTGCCCGCACTGCGGGAGCGAGAACGTCGAGATATGGAGCAGGATAATCGGCTATTACCGACCACTCAAGAACTGGAACCCCTTCAGAAAGAAAGAGTTCTGGACGAGAAGACACTATAAAACCTGACGTTTTATACTTTGTCACTTATACTTTATTTGGAGGCCTCAAGATGCTCATCGCCGGTTGGAAAAGCACAAGCTTAGTCGATGTTTATGGCAGAGTAACATTTACACTCTGGCTCTGCGGATGCAACCTCAGGTGCCCCTTCTGTCATAACTGGCGCATCGCAGAAGGCCTCGACTGCTTCCCCCTCGACAGGGAACTTCTTATAGAAGATCTCAAATCATCCACCTTTCTCATTGACTACTTTCACATCACCGGGGGAGAACCGCTGATGCAGTGGCGCGAGTTACGTTCGCTCTTAGTAGAGATAAAATCCATGGGGATACCAATCAGTCTCAACACAAATCTAACTCTGTTAAGGCCCCTCGAGAAACTCCTGAAAGCCGGCCTGCTTGACCATATAGCAACTGACCTCAAAGCACCACCAAATGAACTCTATGGTCTTCCCAAAGAATCCTGCAAAAAACTATGGAGACTATTCCTGAGAGGCCTTGAAATTGTTTCTGATTACAGGATTCCACTGGAGTTGAGAATTCCTGTTGTGAAGGACTTAAATGCTTGGCCCTATATTGAAGAAGGGCTGAGAAAGATTAAAAGTAACTTCTACGTCATTTTGAATCCCCTTACAGGGGAACCTCTCACAAACCCAAGAGACAAAAAGTGGTGTTTGAAACACTGCTGGCCGAAGGAGGAGGTGGAGGAGCTTAAGGAGAAACTTGAAGAACTCGGCATTGAAGCCCACCTGACTTCCTCCCCGCTCTTAAGGGCGAGACTTTCAGAAGAAAGAAGCAAATAGGCAGGCACAACAGCTTTTATGTTAGTATTATCAAAACCATACGTTTTGAACTTTCAGTTTTAAAAAGTGTTAAAAATTAATAATTATCATGAATTTTGTAATACTAATTTTTAAATTAGTAGCACAATAACGGTGATGGCAATGAAAAAGCCCAAAGAGAAGAGGTTGGCACTGTTTTTGATAGGAATTTTAATTTTTAGTGTCATAACAAGCGGTTGTATAGAGACTACCTCATCTTCCAGTTCAACAAAGACGAGTTCATCCTCAACAGCAACCATTACATCAGGATACCCAATTACAATAACCGACTTCGCCGGAAGAAAAGTCACCATAAAAAAACCACCTGAAAGAGTGATAGTGCTCTCCGGATACTGGGCTGAAGTGCTTTGCATCTTGGGCGTCCAGAACAGAATAGTTGGCATCGGTAAATACATTCCTTATGACCCCTACCTCCCGCATGATGTGAAAAACAAACCTATCGTTGGCAGCAATTTCAAAGGTCTCAACTGGGAAACCGTCGTTGGCTTAAAACCTGACCTCATAATAATCGACTGGTACGGTGGCAAGTACGCCGACGCTGAAACAATAAAAAAGGCTGAAGAACTCGGGATCCCCACCATAGCACTCACTGCCAGAAACATCGAAGACAACATAAAAGTCATCAAGCTTCTCGGAAAAGTATTTGGCAAAGAAGAAAAAGCCAGCAGGCTGGCTACATGGATGGAAGAAAAGCTTAGCATTGTGAGAAAAACCGCAAGCAGGATTCCAGAAAACAGCAAAAAGAATGTTCTAATGATAAACGCCCCAAGAGACATGAATAAACCTATAACCGTTTATGCAAACGGCAGTGCATGGGCGAGCATAGTCGAACTCGTCGGAGCCCATAACCTGGCATTTGACAAAAACTTTAACACCCAGTGGCCAAAACTCGATCTCGAAAAGATAATAACCTACTGGGGAAATACAACAGACATTATACTCGTGACATCATTCAGTGAAAACCTGCTTGAAAAAACCATAACAGCCATAAAAACAGATCCAAGATGGAGAACAATCAAAGCTGTGAAAGAAGGCCATGTCTACGGCATTTTAGCTGGTTCCAATGCATTCCTTGACTGGGGACCAAGAATAGTAGTAGGAATCTACCAAATAGGAAGACTAATTTACCCCAATTATTACCCAGAATGGAAACCAATCGCAAAAGAACTAATTGAAAACTTCTATGGAATGAAATATGAATCCCCCGTGACAGTTACAGATTCCATGGGAAGAAAAGTAACCTTCAACAAAACCCCCCAGAGGGTCATAGTTCTTAATGGCTACTGGGCAGAAGTAATGTACTGCCTCGGGGTCGCAAATAAAATTGTTGGTTTAGGGAAATACGTACCCTACGATCAGTTCCTACCAGAAAGCGTTAAGAAAAAGCCTATTGTCGGAACAACATGGGAGAAAGCCATCAACTGGGAAACCGTAGCCGGCCTCAAACCCGATTTAATCTTAATGGGCCGCTGGAAGGGAGGCTTTACCCCCGGAGAACTTGATGTAATCAAAAAATCAAAAGAGTTTGGATTCAAAGTTCTGGCTCTCGGAATTCCTGATTCCAACGCAACTGGAACAGAAATGCCCTATGAAAACATTAGAATAATAAGAATTCTCGGACAGGTCTTTAATACGGAGAAAAAAGCCGAAGAGCTCGCAAGCTTCTTGGAGAGTTACTATAACAAAGCTCTGGACATAGCCAGCAAGATTCCAGACAACAAAAAGAAAAACGTTCTTATAGTTTACGGATCATCCATTACAGGGAAATACGCAACCGGCACAATAAGCATCTCATACAGAGGCTCGGCATACGCAGAAACCGCAGAGCTCATAGGAGCCCATAACGTTGCATTTGACTACAACTTTTCAACCCAGTACCCAAAATTCGACCTTGAAAAACTCATAACCTACTTCGGAAACAAAACCGATATCCTGATAATCGTTGACTGGGATCCAAAGAGATTAACTAAAGCCGTTCAAAAAGTGAAGAATGACCCAAGATGGCAACAAATCAAAGCTGTCAAAGAAGGCCACGTTGTTGGAATACTGGTAAGTTCATGGTCAAAGAACGCAGCATCCCTCTATGGACCCAGATTCATAACCGGAATCTATGCCTTTGGACATGCAATATATCCAGAATACTACCCAGACTGGAAACCGATATACCAAGAACTCATCAAAAGATTTTACAGCACGGAGGGCTGAGCGTGAGGAGGCTCCTATTTCTTTTTCTTTTAATCTCCCCAATCTTTTCCTTACTCATAAGCCTGTGTATAGGGTCGTATCACATTCCGCTTCCTGCAATTATTAACATGCTTCTCATTAAAATCACCCAGCTCACCTCTACAATCTTAGATAAAATAACCCTTGGAAAACTAAATTTTGATATTCAAAATCACTATCCAAACGTTTATCGTATAATCCTCTTTGAAATAAGACTTCCAAGAGTTCTTCTGGCGATGATGGTGGGTTCAGCACTTGCTCTTTCAGGAGCTGTTCTTCAGGCAATATTCCGAAACCCGCTCGTTAACAGCTATATCTTAGGAATTTCCTCTGGAGCAGCTTTTGGAGCCGCTTTGGCAATAGGATTCTCTATCGAGCTTGGAGTCACACCACTGGCATTTACCTTCGCCCTACTGGCTGTGTTACTAACAACTTCCTTAGCCAAAATTGGTGGAAGAGTAACACCAGTCTCCCTCATCCTGGCCGGAATAATAATCAATGCATTCTTCTCAGCACTAACATCCCTACTTAAGTTTTTAATGAGCCATGATAAACTCGCAAGTGTTGTTTACTGGCTCATGGGGAGCTTTGCAGATGCAGGCTGGCATTCAGTGAAAGTAGCATTCCCAGTTATCTCAACTGGATGCATCGTAATATACCTAATGCGGTGGCAGCTTAACGTTCTCTCCTTTGGAGAAGAGGCTAAATTTGTGGGAGTTGAAACGGAGAAAATAAAATTCGTGTTTATAGTCCTCGTTTCTCTTACTACAGCAGTTTCAGTCGCATTCTGTGGAGTTATAGGATGGGTTGGTCTAATGATCCCCCATATAGTTAGAATGGCCTTTGGACCAGACCACAAGACACTAATCCCCCTCTCAATAACCCTCGGAGCTTCTTTTATGGTTTTGGCAGACACCTTAGCGAGATCAGTAGCCACCTATGAAATCCCAATCGGGATATTAACCACATTACTTGGAATACCCTTCTTTGCCTATCTATTGAGAAAGACAGGCGGTGGTTGGCATGCTTAAAGTTAAAGGATTATCATTCAGTTATGGCGATTTCAGCGTTGAAAATGTGTGTTTTGACGTCAAAGAAGGCGAGATTTTAACTTTATTGGGTCCAAACGGCAGCGGAAAAACCACAATTTTGAAGAATGTCTATGGGCTGTTAAAGCCAAAGAAAAAGTGCGTCTTCATAGATGGTAGAGATTTTCACTCCCTACCATTGAAGGACAGGGCTAAGTTAGTCGGTTACGTTCCCCAATCCCACTACCCCCCTTTCCCATATACAGTTTTAGATGTCGTCGTTATGGGCTTGGCGTCTCAGCTCAGCGTTTTTGAGAGTCCAAGGAAAGAACATTACAAAAAAGCTCTCGAAAAGCTCAGGCTTTTGGGAATGGAGCGCTTTAAAGACAGACCATATACCCAGCTGAGCGGAGGTCAATTACAGCTGGTCTTAATAGCAAGAGCATTAGTGCAAGAGCCAAAAGTCCTTCTTCTTGATGAGCCCACCGCCCATTTAGATTTCAAAAATCAGGTGAAAATCCTTGGAATTATCAAAAAACTCGCAAAAGAAGAGAGAATTACAGCAATCCTGACACTTCACGACCCAAATTTAGCTTCAATTTACTCAGATAGGATAGCTCTGGTTAAGGAAGGAAGAATCAGGGGCATTGGAGATTCGAGTGAGATTTTGAGAGAGGAGATACTTGAAGAGGTTTACGGCGTTCCAATTCACATCCTGGAGTTCAATGGATTCAGAGTTATCATGCCAAAAACGGAGGTAGTTTAATGCTAAGCCTGATAATAACCTCAACGAAAATAGCATTTAGCTTTTTAAAACGCTCTGTCCCCGGGTTGCTGATTGGCCTATTCATAGCTGAGCTTTTAATTGAAAAAGGAGTTATTAACAAGTTCTCCCCAATAGGCAAACCCTTTGTCAAGTTCTCAAATCTTCCAGAAGAGTGTGCCTTAGCATTTGCAACTGCGTTTTTAAATACGAGGGCAGGAAATGCCATGCTAATAGATTTTTACAAAGAAGGAAAAATAGACAAGAAAGAACTCTACATTGCCTCCCTTATGAACGCATTTCCTGCAATGATCAGGCACTGGAACTCGTTAATCCCAGTTCTTCTGGCAACGCTTGGGACACTTGGCCTGCTTTATTTTGGAATCTTGGTGATTATTGGATTTATTCAAACAACGATTTTTGCCCTCGCTGGGAAACTCTTAATTAAGAGTCCAAAACAAATAAAAAATGTTCAAAAACACACCAAAAAGTCCCAAAAGCCGCTCAAAAAAGTTTTAAGAAAGGCTTTAGCAAAAACTAAGAAGCACTCAATCCCAATTTTAAAAAGCATGGTTCTAGCAACTTATATAATTGCCTTACTCATAACAGCAGGGTTTTTTGAGTATTTAACCTCTCTCGTAAAAAATTTTGCAGCTTTCCTCCCTCTTTCGCCTGAAGAAATAAGTGTGGCATTAAGTGCAATGGCGAGCAGTATAGCCGCTTATACTCTCGGTGCAAACCTCTTAAAAGCTGGATTAATAAGTGAAAAAGCTCTAATAAGGTCTCTCCTTCTTGGATCAGTTCTCGCGAATATCACTTTCCTAAGAGTGCTGATTCCCTATTATGTTGGTCTGTATGGAGCTAAAGATGGAACGAAGATTATGCTCATCTCAATGGCAACACGGAGTGCTATCATACTGGGCCTTATAGTTGTAATGGGGGTGGTTTTATGATCTGCTTCATATTGGGTTACGGTGCAAGACCTTTACCTTTGCTTGAGAAAATATTGAAAGAGGAAAAAATCGATGGAGTTGTTTTAACAGAACAGAACTGTGAGAAAGAGCTTGAAAAAGTTGAAAAGGCAGAAGTAATTTTCATTTACACCTACGAACTTCCAGATGCTGTTGTAGAGACGCTAAGGAAGAGCAGAGCAAAGATTGTTTCAATGGACAGCTTAAACAACGTTTCGCAGGAGATTTTAGTTAAAGCTAAATCCTACTACGTCCTCGGTGGTGAGGAGAATCTAAGGAACTTAGCTAAGTTTTTAGCAAACCTGGCAGGTGAAAAGAGAGAATATGAGGAGCCAAAAGAAGTTCCAATGCATGGGATTTACCACCCACATTTTGGGGTTTTTGAGAGCTTAGATGAATATTTGGAGGTTTATAATAAGAGACCAATTGTTGGAGTTCTATTCTGGAGGAGTGCTTGGCTTTACAGAGAATTCAGCCCGATTGAGGAGCTCATCAAAGCACTTGAAAGTGAAGGGTTAGGAGTTATTCCCGTCTTTACCTATGGGAAAGACTCGACAACAGGACTCGGAAAAGAAAAGAGTGAAGCTGTTAAAGAGTTCTTCATAAAAGATGAGAAGCCAATTATTGAGGCACTGGTAAGTTTGATCTCCTTTGGCACCGTTGATTTAAATAATTTGGAAAAGCTGAATGTCCCAGTATTTGCTCCAATTCGCTCTTATTATCAAAGCCTCAAAGAGTGGAAGGAGAGAGAAGGCGTTGATTACATGACGCAGGTTTATGGGGTGATAATTCCAGAAGTTGCAGGAGCAATTGAGCCGATATTTATAGCTGGAACTAAAAACATTGAGGGCTACAAAAAGGGCGAACCATACGAAGAACACATAAAATACCTCGTCAAAAGAGTGAAGAAGTGGATTGAGCTAAGGAAAAAGCCAAAGAAAGATGTTAAAATAGCAATAGTTTTGATAAATCCGCCTTGTAAGGGACTCGAAGCCAGCATTGCAGTGGGGATGGGATTGGATGTTCCAGAGAGCATAGTTAGACTTCTGCACAAGCTAAAAGAAGAAGGCTACTATGTTGGTGAAGAGCTTCCAAAGAATGGAGAAGAGCTAATAAGAATGATTTTGGAGAGAAAGGCAATAAGTGAGTTCAGATGGACGAGTGTGGAAGAAATCGTCAAAAATGGTGGGGCAATTGACTTCGTAAGCTTGGAGGGTTATTTGGAGTGGTTCAATGAGCTTCCCGAGGACTTGAGAGAAAAAATAGTCAAAGATTGGGGAAGACCAGAGGACGTTCTGGCAGGAAAAGTGGACAAAACATTGGTTGGAATGGTTTATGATGGAAAGTTCGTTGTTCCTGGAATAAAGTTTGGAAATGTCTTTATCACTCCGCAGCCAAAGTTCGGCTGTGCTGGGGCGAGGTGTGATGGAAAAGTTTGTAGAATCCTCCATGATCCGACTATAACTCCTCCTCACCAGTGGTGGGCTGTCTATAGGTGGATAACGAGGAAGTTTAATGCCAATGTTATGATACACTTTGGAACTCACGGTTATTTAGAATTTAGGCCGGGGAAAAGCGTTGGGCTTTCTCCTTCATGTGTTCCCGAGGCAAGCTTAGATGACGTTCCCCACTTATACGTTTATGTAGTTTCAAATCCAATGGAGGGCGTTATTGCCAAGAGAAGAAGTTATGCAACGCTAATAGACCACATTTATCCACCAATGGCAATAGCTGAAGTTTTGGATGATTTGGATTCGCTCTTGAATCAATATGCAAAGGCAAAGAGCCTGGGAGATGATGCAAGGAGAAAGAAGATTTACGAGCAGATTTTGGAGGAAGCTGAAGGAAACAAGATAAGAATAGCGAACCCTGAAAATGAAGAGCAAACGATAGAGGAAATCCACCGCTACGCTGAGTTGATGAGAGGTTCTCAAATTAATCTCGGTCTTCATATCTTTGGGTATCCACCAAAAGAACCCGAAAGATTGGCGGAATACATTGCCACGGCAATGGCTTACGATTCCTACGCTTCACCCTCGATTAAACGCGTCATAGCTGAGGCAATAGGCTTAGACTACGATGAGATAAGAAAGAACCCCCTGGAGACTACAAATGGATTTACGAAGAGAGAACTGCTGGAGATTTTCCACAAGATAGCAGTTAAAAGCTTAGAGCGTTTGCTTAATGGAGAAGGCTTTGATGTCATTGAGGAAGAAATTGAAAAGTTTGGATTCAAAGTTAAGGAGAAAGAAAAGCTTGAGGAACCGTTTAGAAAAGCCCTTGAAGTTGCTCAAAAAGTTGTCGAGTGCGAAAGGGAATATAATGGCTTTTTAGAAGGTGTGGAAGGAAAATATGTAAAGCCAGGCCCTTCGGGAGCCATAACGAGAGGGAAGTTCGAGATTTTGCCAACGGGAAGAAACTTCTATGCAGTTGATCCAAGAACTCTGCCAACCAAAGCAGCTTGGCAAATTGGAGTTGAAACTGCTGAAAAGCTCTTGGAGGAGTATACGAAGAAGCATGGGAAGTATCCCGAAAGCATTGGGCAGGTTCTCTGGAGTATAGACGGTTACAAAGCCGATGGAGAACAGATAGCTCAAATTCTCTATTTGCTTGGAGTTAAGCCTATCTGGAAAGGAGATGTAGTTTCTGAACTTGAAGTAATTCCCTTAGAAGAGCTCGGAAGGCCAAGGATTGACGTTCTGGTCAGAATAAGCGGAATCGTAAGAGATACTTTGCCAAATTACATATATCTCATCGACGAAGCAATAGAAAAGGTTGTTATCTTGGATGAATCGTTGGAAATGAATTACGTTAGAAAGCACTACATTGAACATATTAAAAAGCTCATTGAGCTTGGAAAGAGCTTTGAAGAAGCACAGAGGTTCGCAAGGTTTAGAGTTTTCTCTGCTCCTCCGGGGGCTTATGGAGCTGGTGTAAACTTAGCTGTTGAGTCATCGGGCTGGCAGAAGGAGGAGGATTTAGCAAAGGTTTGGGTCCAGTGGAGCGGCTACGCTTATGGAAAAGATGCCTTTGGAGTTGAAGCTCACGAATCTTTAGTTTTGAACCTCGAAAGCGTTGACGTAATCAATAGAAACCACATAAGTGATGAGCATGACTTAACGAATTGCTGCTGTTATTTTGCCTATCACGGTGGATTTAAAACAGCGGTGGATGCTCTAACCGGGAAGGATGTAGATATAATCCAAGTCGATACGAGGGACATAAGCGATACTAAAATTGTTGATATTAAAGTCGAGATTGAGAGAATAACAAGGACAAAGCTTCTCAACGACAGATGGATTGAAGAAATGAAGAAGCACGGCTACAGAGGGGCGAGTGAGTTCTCAAAGAAGATTCTTCATCTCTATGGCTGGGAAGCAACAACAAAACTCGTTGAGGACTGGATTTTCGATGAAATAGCGCAAAAGTATGTTCTTGATGAAGGGATGAGGAGATGGTTTGAGGAGCACAATCCCTACGCTATTGAGGAAATTGCAAGGCGTTTGATTGAAGCTTATGAGCGTGGCTTGTGGGAGACGAGCGATGAGCTCATTGAAAGGCTCATGGAAGCTTACTCTGAAATTGAGGGGCTTTTGGAGGAACACCTTGGTGAAGGGGAAGTTCAAGGTGGAACGATTGAAATCTACACTGCTGAGGATGATGAACACTGGAGTGAAAACATTGAGGAGGTGGATAAAATATGGAAGCTCGTGAAAAACGCTTAATCTTCCCATTTTCTGCTATAGTTGGGCAGGAAAAGGCTAAATTAGCCCTGCTCTGTGTAGCGGTTAATCCGCTAATAGGTGGAGTTTTATTGAAAGGAGACAAAGGGACTGGGAAATCAACCCTAGTTAGGGCTCTGGCCAACGTTTTGCCCGAAATTGAAGTTGTGGCAGATTGTCCCTTCAACTGCAATCCAATGAACCCCTTAGAGATGTGCGACAGCTGCTATGAGCGCTATGGAAGAGGCGAGAGCTTACCAGTTGCCAAAAGAAGAATGAGGGTTGTTGACTTGCCTTTGAGCGTTACCATAGATAGATTAGTCGGAACAATTGATGTGGAGCGCTTTTTAAAGGAGGGCAAAAAAGCTTTGCAGCCGGGAATATTGGCGGAGGCTAATAGGGGAGTGCTTTACATCGATGAAGTCAACCTCTTAGATGACTACATAGCCGATTCGCTCTTAGATTCCGCTGCAATGGGATGGAACACGATAGAAAGGGAAGGAATCTCGTTTAGACATCCAGCCCGCTTTATCTTAGTCGGGAGTATGAATCCAGAGGAAGGCGACTTAAGACCCCAAATCCTCGATAGATTTGGTCTGTGTGTTGAAGTCTCAGCACCAATGAACCCAGAGGATAGGATAGAGATAGTTAAGAGGGTTGAGGAGTTCCATGAAGACCCAATAAACTTCTACAGGAAGTTTGAGAGCGAAGAGAAAAAGCTTACAGAAAAGATTGTTAAAGCGAAGGAGCTTTTGCCTAAAGTTGAAATAAGCGATGATTTGCTAAAACTTTTAGCTGAGACAGTGATTAATTTAGGTATAAAGACCAACAGAGCTGAGATCACTACAATAAAAACCGCCAAAGCAATAGCCGCTTTAAATGGAAGGAGAAGGGTTTCCCTTAAGGATCTGGAAAAAGCTATGGAATTAGCTCTACCGCACCGCCTGAGGGACAGACCCTTCCAAAAGCCGCCCCAGATGAGGCCCCCAAAACCTAAAGATGATAAGGAGTACAATCACAATCATAAACACGATCATAAGCATGAGCACAGGAAGGAAGAAAAAAGTGGAAGCGCTCGAAGTCAGGGGGTTGGAAATTTAGAGCAAAATTTTCGCTCAAGCGAAGCTAAAATCCCAAGGATAGAGAGCAGAAACTTTGGGAACAATGACTTTACAGGCTACCGCTCCTCAAGAGACGTCGGCGTTACAGTGGTAAACTTTCCAAAGGGGATTCCTGTCTCTTACGTTCCCCCAAAAGGCGAAATAAGGGATGTTGATTTTTACAACTCGACTATTTGGGCAGTGTTAAATGGCAAAAAGCCTCCAATAAAGCTTGAGTTAAGGGATGTGCGCGTTAGGGTTAGGAAAGCAAAAGCTCCTACGCTCTGGGTTCTACTCCTGGATTCGAGCGGAAGTATGGCGGTGAAGAGAAGAATAAGCATCGCGAAGGGGATAGCGGAGAAATTGGTTGAGAATGGCTACATCAAAAAGTCAAAGATAGCCCTGATCGTTGCGAAAGGCAAAGCGGCTGAGGTTTTTGTTTCGCCAACTAAGAACTACTGGGAAGTGTTTGAAAAAATAGAAAGCGTTCCAACTGGAGGAAGGACTCCTCTCAGCTCTGCTCTATACAACCTTTTGT
Organism: uncultured Thermococci archaeon; assembly: GCA_964487115.1. Classification (GTDB taxonomy): domain Archaea; phylum Methanobacteriota_B; class Thermococci; order Thermococcales; family Thermococcaceae; genus Thermococcus. Next base: position 18,743 of record CAZAPD010000073.1, read on the forward strand.
TTTTAGCCAATAGGGAGAGAATGAAAGACAAGTCCGTCAAAGTTAGAGCATTTCTAATAACCGATGGAAAAGCAAACGTCCCTCTCTTCGGCAAGAGAATTAAGGATGAAATCATTGAGCTTGCAAATGCATTGAAAAAGAGGGACATTGAGCTTAACATTTACGATACAAACGGCAGGGGCATAAACCCTGGCATGTCGTATATTCCAGTTTTGAAAGAAATTGCGAACGCTAAAGTCTATAAAGCGTGAATTCCCAAATTTTAAAGCTTTGTATGATTTAAAATGATAAGTATCAGTTTTAAATTCAACTTGCATAGCCATATCTCCAGCCCCTGCTTTAGGGTATAAGAACCAAAAAATTTATAAATAATCCAAAGGAATGATTGAGTGGAAACACTGATTGTTACTAAAAACCCTCCTTCGGAAAAATAAAAAACAGAAGGAGGTGGTAGGAGTATGGCACAGCTCGCAGGTCAGCCTGTTGTTATTTTGCCGGAGGGGACTCAGAGGTATGTTGGAAGGGATGCTCAAAGATTAAACATTCTCGCCGCAAGAATCATAGCAGAAACAGTCAGAACAACCCTCGGACCAAAAGGAATGGACAAAATGCTCGTC
>CAZAPD010000074.1:0-3450 GCA_964487115.1 uncultured Thermococci archaeon
ATATGGCGGTAGTAATATTAGAATTAGGGGATTTGGTGGGAGATATGGAGGACAAAGAAAGCTCCGATAGTGAGACACCACTCATAAGAGCCAGAAAATTGGAACAGTACGTGGGAATATCAAAAATATACCCCAAGTTCAAGTTCATGAATCCCACTGGAACCCACAAGGATAAAAATGCGCTCAAAGCGATTCATGATTCTAACGGTTACATATTTGAATTTTCAGATGATTATGCTGAAATTTTGTATAAGCTTGGGAACATTAAAGCTCTTCCTGCATCTGCTTTAGTCTTGACGGGTTTAGTGAATTGTGCTTATCTTAACTGGAGGGTTTAACGATGGAAAAAACCCTAATATTGGCTGAAGGTAGATATAACACAACAGATGGAAAGACTGCACATGGTCTGGTTAGGCACTCCAAAAGGTTCCGTATTGTTGGTGTTATAGACTCAACACTCTCTGGGAAAGATGCAGGTGAAGTTTTGGATGGTATTCCCCGGGGAATTCCAATATATGGAAGCTTTGAAGAAGCAATCTCCGAAAATCCAGATGTCAAATACCTAATAATTGGAGTCGCTACCCCCGGAGGATACCTGCCCAAGGTGTATCGTGACATAATAAAGAAAGCTATTAAACGGGGCATTAACATTGTCAATGGTCTCCATAACTTCTTAAGTGATGATCCAGAATTTTCTCGTCTTGCAAAGCGCTATAAAGTTGAACTAATTGATGTGAGGAAGCTATATCGGGACATGAAAATTCCATTCACTGGAAAAATTAACGAAGTTACCTCAATTAAAGTTGCTGTCCTCGGAACTGATGGAGCAATAGGAAAAAGGACAACTGCAATAATGCTCCATGAAGCATTTGAGAGACTTGGAAAGAAAAGTGTCTTCGTTGCAATGGGACAAACCGGCTGGATGCAGGGAGCTAAATACTGCATAGTTATGGACTCCATAATCAACGATTTTGTTGCTGGCGCAATAGAAGATGTCATATGGCGGGCATGGAAGGAAGAAAATCCAGATGTCATAGTTACACATGGCGAAGGCTCCCTTCTTCATCCCGCATATCCAGGAGGTTTTGAGCTCATAGCTGCAGGGAGGCCCGATTACATAATCCTCCAGCATGCACCTATGAGGAAACACTTCGATGACTTTCCTCAGTATGAAATTCCGCCACTTGGAAGGTATATCCAGCTCATAGAGCTTCTCTCTGGAAAAAAGCCAATAGCAATAACGATAAATTCGGAAAAAATGACAAAGGAGGAAGCTCTGAAAAAAGCAAGAGAAATAGAGATTCAGTATGGAATAATGACCAGAGTACCGCTTTATGAAGGTGTTGAAGATATAGCAAAAGCAATTACTGAAGATGCAGAGAAAATAAAGGTTTCCATTGGGGTGGAAGAAAGTGTTCAACCTCAAGTGCTTTGATTACATCATTATCGAAAAGCCCAAGATAGAATCAAGAAGAATCTCTGCTTTCTATATTATTTCGATAGATGGAGAGGAAAAGAAATTTAAGCTAATACACCACTATCCAGAAAGAATACCAAAAATAGATTTATTCGCTAAGCTGATGACAATAACACCGGCAATCAACTATGGGCTCTTCACACCGCTCATATATTTTGATTTCCCTCTCGATGAGAGAGACATACAATTCTTTAGAGACATGATGGAAATAACTGCGAGAGATATATTTGTTAACAGGATAGCAAAGAAAACAGGCTTTGTTAAAGAGGAATTCATTCCAAAAGAGATTACACCAAAAATGGCAGAGCTGATGGTACAGATAAAGGCAAAAGAAGTGATACACGAAGATATAAAATTTGAACCCGATTATAAAAAGTGCGCAGTAATGTTAAGTGGGGGCAAAGAAAGCCTGCTTACATACGGTTTAATGAGAGAAATAGGCTGTGAAGTTTATCCATTCTTTTTTAACGAGTCGGGAGGGCACTGGAAGGTTGCGCTGACTGCTTATAAATGGTTCATCAATAATGAACCAAATACGAGGAAGGTTTGGAGCAACGTTGACAGGCTCTATAATTTTATCGAAAGCAGCATGAAGATATTAAAAAACATTCGCAAACCAAAAGCGGAAGTTTATCCAATAAGATTGTTCTTTTTTGAACATTATGTTTTCTCATTCTTGCCTCTAGTATACAAGTATAACATCGGAAACATTCTCCTCGGAAATGAATATGATGACCCAAGAGGACTCAGCTATGAATTTCATGGGATTTCCCACTTCTACGCAGTCTTTGACCAGAGCCAATATTTTGACAAATACATGACAAGGTGGTTTGAGGAGAGAGGATTAAAAGTGAGACAATGGTCAGTCGTCAGACCTTTGAGCGGATTAATCGTTGAGAGGATACTTTATACTCGTTATCCAACTTTATTTAGACTCCAACGCAGCTGCCATTCAGTTCACAAGGAAAATGGAGAATATGTGCCCTGCGGAACGTGCTTTAAATGCAATGGAATTCTAACATTCCTCCTAGCAAATGGGATAGATCCAACTTTAATAAAATACAAACCCAAACATGTTGATACATTACCTGAGAGGATAAAAGAGGGCAAGATAAGGCTTGACAAGGATGAGCTTGAGCATTCTCTCTATTTAATAAAACAGAAAAATCCAAACTTTCCAATTGAAGGAAAACCTCACTGGCATGTTGAGATGCTCCATTTTGATGACAGAAATTCCCATTTTGATAACATTCCGGAGGAATTTAGAGAAGCAATCTACACAATTTTTGAAAAGTACACGAAAGGGTACGTCTATCTCAAAGATGAGAGATGGATTAGAATCTCACGGGAGGAAGCTCTTTATGGAGTTTAAGATAGTTGATGGGGAGCAATACCTTGATGAGATCCTTGAATACGATATGCAAGTTAGTAGGAAATTCTTACAATTCGACCTCACAGAAAGAGAATATGTTGAGGCATATTCAGCCGTTATTAACAAACTATTTTCCGAAGGGAAGCATAAGTTCTTCGCTGCGGTGGATGAAAAAGGAAGATACCTCGGGCATGTGTGGGTATGCATTACAGTTGATACAGTTGACTATGTAAAAATTGCCTATATCTACGACATCGAAGTGAAAGCTAAGGGCATTGGAATTGGTTCAGCACTGCTCAAGAAGGCTGAAGAGTTTGCAAAAGAAAATGATGCAAGAAAAATAGTCTTGCGTGTAGAGATTAATAACCCAGCACTAGACTGGTATAAAAGGAGAGGATACAGTGAAAGAGCCGTGATTATGGAAAAACTACTCTAATCAAGTCGTGTTATTCACCATTACAGGATAATCCATGACCTTTGTTGTGTTTTCAGGGATATCCTTTCCAATATTTCTGTGTATGTAGTAATCTTCAGCTAACCATGAGGATGTCATGAATGTGATAACCCCGGAAACCACCAGCAGGGCTATAACTGTGTAAGT
>CAZAPD010000075.1:0-2645 GCA_964487115.1 uncultured Thermococci archaeon
CTCGGCCCAGTCGAGGACCGGGTTGTAGGTCACTTCCCTCGCCGGGCAGAAGGCCTTCCTGAGCTTTTGCTTGATTTCCTCCGGGCTGTCGTGGATGAACACAGCGGAGTAGGGCTTGCTCTTGCTCATCTTCATCTGGGTCTTCAGCTCCTTGAACTGCTCCTCGCTCTCGATTGGCCAGACCGGCGGCTCCTGAAGGCCGAGGAGGAGGTGGTGGTGCAGAGCCACCGGCTTGAGCTTCTCGCCCTTCCATTCGAGGGCGTGGTACTTGAGCTTCTGGGCCACCTCGATGGCTATGACGTGGGCCTTTCTTTGGTCCATTCCTGCATGGGCGATATTAACGCCTTGGTAATATATGTCAGCTACCTGCATGGCTGGATAAATCAGCTTTGCAAAGTCTATTCCCTCTCCCATCTGGCGGCCCATTATCGTTATAGAGCGCATCATCCTGGCTAAGGTAACGTTCTTGGAGATGTCTATGACAGTCTGCCAGTAATCACCGTTCTCCAGTATCTCGCTCGCTAAGACGAATTCGACCTTCTCTGGTTTACCGCCCATGACCTTTATGCTCTGCTTCATGCCTTCCTTGAAGTAGCTCAGCGCAACCTTCTGGATTACCTCCAAATCCCCGCCGAGCTTGTCGTTTATCCAGCTGTGCCAGTCGGCAAGGAAAATCCTCGTCTTGATTCCAGCCTTCTGGAGGTCGGCTATCTTCGCCCCGGCCATCAAACCGGTTCCAAGGTGAATGTAACCGCTTATCTCAAATCCGATGTAGTGTTGAAGAGGAACACCAACTTCCAAAAGATACCTTAAATTTTCGGGAGTTAGTAGCTCCTCCGTGGGTTTTCTCATTATAAGTTTGATTCGCTCTTCAGTATCCATACAGACCACCTAAAGGGGAAAAGGCCTCATCCTTTAAGGGTTTTACGGCCTCTTCTGGATAGCATATTCATAAGGTTTATAACTCTGTAATGATTATAATCGTTGGTGATACCATGAGGAAGGCAGCGCTTTTAATTGCTGTGTTTATGTTTTTTGGGATTTTTGGCTTTGCATTAGCCAGTGCAACCACTGTAGCAGTAGATTTAGCTCACGGTGAAAATGCAAAATACCTCTCAGGAGATATTATTGACAAAGAGACCAACAAAACTCTCGCCCACGGGATTACAAAGACAATAACCGATGTTAAGTGGGCATATTTTGGCGATCCAAGCCAAGCGGAGACATTGGGGATAGAAAATCTCGGAAATAAGATAACAGCTGATGCATTAAAGAATGTGGATGTTCTCATCCTCGGCCAACCAACCAGTCCATTTGACCCCGACGAAATCCAAGCGATATCAGACTGGTTTAAGCAGGGGGGAAAGGTTCTTTGGGTCGCAGGTGATTCAGACTATGGAAGCGGCGTGCAGGCTCAGGATGCTGCAGACAGCGTCCTTGATATGTTGGGTGTTGGAAACCTCAGAATTGACCTATGTTCAGTTGAAGATCCGACCAGCAATGCTGGTGCAGGTTATAGAGTTGTCGGTCTTGTGAGTCCGGATCCGGACACTCCCATGAAAGACATGCTCACAAAGGGCTTCAAGTACGGTGGAAAAGTTCTTTATCATGGGCCCGGTGTCGTTGCGTATGTTGACGACCAGGGTAACTGGAAACCTCTTGTGGGTGATAATGTTCCGGAAGGTATTTATAGAATTGTGAAAACTTCACCGGATGGAACTATAGTTGAAAACAACGATCCTCCTGCAAATGCATACTCTGCCGGTGACAACGGTAAGTTTCCGCTTCTTGTTGCTCAAGTTGTTAAGCTCGATAACGGAAAGAAGAGCATACTTATAGTAAGTGGTGAGAGTCCATATGGTGACTATCAGCCCACATGGACACCCAAATATCATGGTGTTGATCTCGATGGTCCTCAGTTCGTAACAAACATCCTCCACTGGGCAATCGAAATGGCAACATACGAACCGCTCAAGGATGTTGTTGAAATTAAAGATCCTGTGGGAGATGATCATGGTCCCGGAACATACACATACCCAACAGACAAAGTTTTCAACCAGAAAGGACTCTTTGACCTGACTGATGTTAAGATAAAAGAAGGCACAACAAAGTATGTAATAGAGTTCTACTTTAAGAACCTTGGAGGCAATCCATGGAATGGACCAAATGGTTTCAGCCTCCAGATAATTGAGGCATACTTTGACTTTAAAGATGGAGGAAGCACCAAGGCAATAAAACAAGCCAAAAACGGCCCTGGAAGCAATGTGCAACTTGATCCAAACCATCCATGGGACGCAGCAATCAGAGTTTTTGGATGGGGAAGCAAGCTCTTCCTGCCTGATGGAAAGACAGTTGACATAAAAGCCAAGGCAGATCTTGATAAAAACGTTATCATAGTTGAGATTCCGAAGGATTACTTAAAGATCAATGAGAACACCTACATGAGCGTCCTCGTCGGAAGCCAGGACGGATTTGGTGTCGACACTTGGAGGGCCATTGCACCCAAGGCTGAGCAGTGGAAGGGTGGTGGGGCTGATACTCAGGCGGTTATTGCTGGTGTTGCGCCGAGGGTTTATGATTTACTTGTTCCGGAGGGGTTCAAGCCGACTCAGGAAGAGCAGTTGAAGAGTTATGATGCAAAAGCA
>CAZAPD010000076.1:0-4405 GCA_964487115.1 uncultured Thermococci archaeon
ACTGGTTTATTTCCAAACTCCTCTCTAAAAAGTTTTGCTACTGCTTCTCTGTAAACTTGTGCTTTTGAAGACCTTTTCACAAATGCCAGAACTTTTGCCATCATCTCTGTGTTTGCATCTGTGGAGATTCCCCTAACAATAACACCCTTCTCACCAACTCGTTGGGCCATCCTCCGCTCACCCCCATTATTTTTCAACAAATACCAGCCTCCATAACATTCCTAAAGTGGCTACGAAGGGGAACAGAACCCACATCATCAGGCTAACAAAATTATCCGGCTCAGTAATTTCTCTGAACCACTGCGGGTCGCTGAGAGTCTGATAAATAAGAACGCCAGCTATATAGCCGTAAATAGCTTCCTGATGGTCAGTCTGAACCAGATAAGCCTGAATGGCAAATCCTGCAAGCACTACAATGGTTAAAATAAGAAAGCCCCCGAGCTCCCTCCAGTTCATTTCGACCCCTCCAACACCTTCTCCAGATCTTCAACAATACTAGAATACGCCTCATCCGCCAGAACCGTCAAGTTCAGATAGTGTCTCTCCAGAACAGAGCGAGGAGCACGGCCTTGAATGAAGTCAATGACCTCTGCACTCACGCCATGCCTTGCAAGGAATGTTGTGAACCACTTTCTAATCGTTGCCGCAGAAACTTTGCCATGCTGAGGCCAGTCCTGAGCGCTCTTATAATTGACCTTCATCCTCGTGAGCTTCCTTGCAAGCCAGAGAGGCATGTAAGCCCAATAAGCCTTTTTGTTGCCCCTGTCCGTTATCATCAGAGGATAGCGGGCTATCTTGTCATTTACGATGTAAAGCTTGTCCGGCTCGTAGGTGTTCATGAGCTCAACGACATGGCTAAGCCTCAGCCCCGTGAATACGAGAAGTTCAAAAAGAAGCTGTTTTTTGAAACCGCGCTTTTTGATTTCTTCATAAGCCTCGCGGAGTTCCTTATCAGTGATGTAGATTCTTTTCACCCCTACTGGCCTTGCCCTGATGAAGCGCTTCTTGATGATCATTGCAATGTCATAATCAAGGTAATCCCTCTCTGCCAAAAACGTCAGGAAGACCCTAAGGCCGTTGGCGATGTTCCTCTTGTTGCCTTCCTTGTCAAGGAATTTCTTTATGTCTGGACCGGTCCTTATGGTGTAGCGGACAAAAAAGTAATTGAGCGCTTTAAGGTAGTCTTCCCTTGTTTTCTCGCTCACTTTTCTTGAGATTGAGAGCCACTCTGCAAATTCGCCTTTGTAGCGCTCCCACAACTCGTTTAGCGTTTTACTCCCCTGTAGATCCGCAGGTCCCCGGTTCAAATCCGGGCCGCGGGACCACCAGAAGATTCCACTGATTCTATTTCATTGCACGGGGGTATCTCAAGGAATAATTTGTCCATTTCTTGCTTCAATCTTGCGAAAATCTTTGGAGGCATGATTGGTTCAATATTTATAATTCCTCCATCTTCCCACAAATATCCCGCTTACAATGAGGAACAGCCCAAAAACGGTTGAGAGGAGTATTCTCTCTCCAACGAGAAAGTGTATCAGCACAAGGGACAGAAACGGAGTAAGATATATCAAGTTCGCAACTGTTGCAGTTGTTTCAGCAGTTTCAAGGGCTTTAAGCCATACTAAAAAAGTCAATCCCATCTCAAAGAATCCCACATAAACTGCTCCGGAGAGAGCTTTTATTCCGGGGATTATAAACTGATGGGTTGAGATTATTAACAGTGCCGTGTAGAGGAATCCGAATACAAAGTTCCAGAACATTTTCACCGTGCTTTCTCTGCCATCTCTGAGATTGAGTACCCAGTAAGAAGCCCAAATTACTGCACTTCCAAGCCCTAAAACCGTTCCTACGGGATCTCTGAAGCTGAGTGAGAGCAGGTGCCCTCGTGTAGCTACAACGAGCACTCCTGCAAAGCTTATAAACACCCCTAAAATCTGGTTTGTCGTGATCTTCTGCTTCAGAAGAGGTATTGAAAGCAGGGAGAGCATTATGGGCCATGTGTAGTTTAAAGCCTGTGCCTCCTGAGCTGGAAGTAAAGAATACGCCTTGAAGAGCACTATATAATAGAGAAAGGGATTTATAGCTCCGAGTAGGGCTGAATAAAGATTTTCCTTTCTCCCTACTGCTTTGAGTCTGCCTTCCTTTGCAAGGGCTATGGTAAATATTATCAGAGATGTCAGGGAAGCATAAAAGAGCAGTTGCAGATAGTTCAGACTTTTGAGGGAAAGCTTGAATGCCGAGGCTACCGTCGACCAGAAGAGTACTGCGAGCATTGCATATACAAATGATCTATCCAGATTCATATTTGAGGAGATGTAACTAACCTCTTAAAAAATTTCAGATATCACGGAAAACATGGAGAGACTATAGGAGGGCCAATAAGATAAGAAGATAAAAATCACTTCTTGAGCTTCTCGCAGTTCTTGACCCACTCAGTGAGGATGTCCTTGAGCTTTGGCTGGCCAATCTCCTCAAGTTCGTACTTGACTCTAACCGCTGGTTTGTTAAGATTCATGAACCTGCGGAGGTCAACTGGAGTTCCTATGACGACGACATCAGCATCTGCTCTGTTGATTGTCTCCTCAAGCTCCTCCATCTGCTTCTTACCGTATCCCATGGCTGGGAGAATTCTGTCGAGGTGGTTATACTTCTTGTAGGTGTCTATGATGGAACCGACGGCGTAGGGTCTTGGATCGATTATCTCTTTCGCTCCAAACTTCTTGGCTGCAACGTAGCCAGCCCCGTACTTCATGCCTCCGTGAGTGAGAGTGGGTCCATCCTCAACAACTAAAACACGCTTGCCCTTGATGAGCTCTGGCTTATCCACGTAGAGCGGTGAGGCACCGTCGATGACGATAGCATTTGGATTGATCTTTTCAATGCTCTCCCTGACCTTCTGAACGTCATCCCTATTGGCTGTGTCTATCTTGTTGATGATGATAACGTCCGCAGCGCGGAAGTTGGTCTCACCTGGGTGGTACTTGAGCTCGTGGCCGGGCCTGTGTGGATCTGTGACGACTATCCAGAGATCCGGAACATAGAATGGGAAGTCGTTGTTTCCGCCATCCCAGAGGATTATATCCGCTTCTTTCTCTGCCTCTCTCAGGATTTTTTCGTAATCGACACCCGCATAAACAACCATTCCCCTCTCTATGTAGGGTTCGTACTCTTCTCTCTCTTCGATTGTGCACTCATACTTGTCCATATCCTCATAGGTGGCAAATCTCTGGACCATCTGTTTCCTGAGATCCCCATAGGGCATCGGATGCCTTATAGCAACGACCTTGTATCCCATCTCTTGGAGGAGCTGGGCGACCTTTCTTGAGGTCTGGCTCTTTCCACAGCCTGTTCTTACAGCTGTAACCGCTACGACAGGCTTTGTGCTCTTAATCATTGTACTTTTTGGACCGAGGAGCCAGAAGTCGGCACCAGCTGAATGGGCTCTGCTGGCGAGGTGCATAACGTGTTCGTGTGAAACATCAGAGTAGGCAAAAACAACTATGTCAATATCATGCTCCTTTATTATTTTCTCAAGATCATCCTCGCTCCATATTGGAATTCCGTTGGGATAAAGCTCACCTGCAAGTTCTGGTGGATATATCCTCCCTTCAATATCTGGGATCTGGGTGGCGGTGAAGGCAACTACCTCATAATCTGGATTGTCCCTGAAGAATGTATTGAAGTTGTGGAAGTCCCTTCCCGCCGCTCCGAGAATCACAACTCTCTTTCTCTTCTTTTCGGCCATTTAAATCACCTCAAAAATTTTATTTAGGCATTTATTTCTTGTTCTTGGCATTTATAACGGTTTTTGTTAAATATTGAAAGGTTAGGGCGGAGATTATTCGATTTTAGCATTTTAGGATTGAAGAACGTTCAAATATTCTTGAGGAAAATCCCCTTTGATTTACCAGTAAAGTTAATAATAATGAAGAATAGACTACTCCCGGTGCGTGCTATGGAACCGGAAGATGTGAGGACACACACCGCCCTTCACATACTAAAAGGGGCGGTAGTTAAAGTTCTCGGTGAAAATGCAAAATGGACAGCCAGTGTCTACTGGGCAGGAAACCATGGCAGGCTAACTGTTCAGTTCGATAGGAAACCAACTGCAGAAGAGATAGAGAAGATCGAAAGACTTGCAAATGAGAAAATCAGAGAGAATATTCCAATCGAAATTTATGAGCTTCCACGGGAAGAAGCAGAGCGGAGATTTGGTGAGGAGATGTATGATCTTTTTCCAGTCCCTCCAGAGGTAAAAACCCTTAAGGTTGTGGTTATTAAGGACTGGAATATTAATGCATGCAACAAAGAGCACACGAAAACCACTGGCGAGATAGGGGAGATAAAAATCAGGAAGGTCAGGTTTAGGAAGAGCAAGGAACTGCTTGAGATAAGCTTTGATGTC
>CAZAPD010000077.1:0-24905 GCA_964487115.1 uncultured Thermococci archaeon
CCAAAGTCAACTTCCTGCAGACTCAACGTGGCCGTCTCTGGTTGCCTCAGCTCAAGATGAACCGTACAAGTTGTTGAATCATCGAGATCAACGACACTAGGCTTGCACTCCATGCTTGCAATTATATTGCTCACAGGCTTCACCTCAACCCTCACCTCGCTCCAGTGTTCTTCTCTTGGAACGCACAGTAAACAATTATAGTTGTTATTGCACTCATGGGGACAATAAAAAGCCAAAATTGGGTATTTGAAGAATATGCATTGAGCATAAAGAGGGGAGTTGAAATTAAGATAAAAATAGAGAAAAATTGCTTTACTTTTCCCCTCTTTCCAAGCAAGAACTCATACACAATATCAAAGCCTAACCTGTAATAAATGCCCTTATAAACGTGCCTGCCAAGCTTTCTCATCAATAGATCTACGGTTAATACAATGATTAAGCCAAGAACTATTCCAACAAGAGAGTTAATCCCGCTCTTAATACCGTATTTCCAAGATTCTACAACAATAAAAGCAAAAAGGAGTAGGGGTGAATATCGATATTTCGAACACAAGGCCATAGGAACCCCCTCATGTGTGTTCTAATATTGCAGGTTTGATGAACGCATTCCAAATGAATCTATGATTCCCAATGTACCATACTTAATCTTTCTATGATGCAAATGGTGCATCTGATAGAGATTTAAGTTTTTCTCAATATAATTGCGATTATGAGTATAATTCCAGTTGTAAAAATGCCTACAACCAGAGACTGAATTACAGAGTGAGGACTACCTCGAAGTAGGAAGAACCCCGCAACCGGTAAGAAAATAACTTTAAATACAGCCCCTACTTTTTTGTTATCATGGGCAACTTCTCTAACCCATACAAAAACAAAGACCGTTCCTGCAGTTATCAGCAGACTGGCAATAAATCCTATAAGGCCTCCATTCACCAAAACAGGAAAAGTTGGCATGATGAAAGCGATAATGGATAGTGGCAATATGTCTCTTCTCTGGACACCCTCGGTTATTAACACTAAAAGCGAGAATAATGCTACCTCTGTGACAATGAACCCCATAGTCCAGTTTAAGTCCTTCATTATGTTCCATCCAATGTGAATTCCAATAAGAATAAAGGAAAAGGCAAGTATGGAATGGAGACCCCTCACAGTCCTCATGAGTCGTCACCTCAAATGTGTTCTAAGATATATCCCTTAACTTTGTAAAAGATTACTCCTATTAAAATTCCTACTGGATTAAACTCAACTTTCCCAATCTTTGTCTTACCCGGGACGTTTATTAGGGTCCAAGCTGACAGGTAGGCCATTGCCCCGGTTAGTATGTAATCCGTTGTGATTGTTTTTGTGTCCATTTTTATCTTGACAGTATTGTAGATTTTTCCGGAAAAGTGGGTCCAAGTGTTTCCATCGTAGTTGTATCCGAGCGTATAATTAAACTTGACTGTTGTATATTCTCCATCCTTAAGTACGACTTCAGTAGCATCACTTCCACTTATCGGAACCCATGAGCTTATTTCTACTGGGAGGCTGAACAAGACGCTTTGAGTTCCTTGGGGTGAAACGTTAAATGTTTCTGGCTGAATGTTCCACTTACCCGCATTCAGACTGCCTGCTGGCACATCTTCCAACTCCCCAAGAGAGTACTCCAAGACAGCAATATCCTTGACCTTAGCCTTTATACTAGCAGGGTTATAAAGATAAACCCTGCATGATAGAGTTGCTCTGTAAGCATAATCCTTAAAGTCAAAGTACAAATCATCGCATTCAAAGCCCACCTGTTTCAATCCTGCCCAATTCATTCTATCACCGCCAACACTTTTTCACTTACTTTTTGTCCCTGACATTTCTAGACTCCCTAAACTCCGTGAAGATGACATAGATGGCATATATTGCCATTAGGACAAGGGTTTGAATCCCGTATATTGCGTGATACCACCCAGCGATGAGCAGGGGTGGAATGGCTGTTATTAAAAGTGCCTTCACCGGGCGTTCCTTCAGCTTCAAATCCTCCGCCACTTCATTCAGGAAAGTGAGCACCCTGTCGATCTTAAAAAGCGGTAGGAACAGCCACAATAACCACAGGATTGCAGCGAAGCCACCTAGAGATTCCATTCCTGCTATTACCGCCGCCACAGACAGCCATGAAGGCATAAAGACCTTTGCCTCAAATTTAAATTCAACATCTTCAAACCAAGGCAGGACTAAAACAGCCGCTGTCAAATACAAGTTCAGCTGGAGCAGGGGGTAAGCCGTCTCGGAATAGTTATCCCCCGTGGAAAACAGGAAAATTAAAGAGAGAATACCAATCAGTGTCGGGATGTACCGGATTACTTTCCCCATTCCATCATCCTCCTACGACGTTGTTATTATCAGGGTTATCCAGTATAGCCCCCTCTCTAAGATTTTTTATTATCAGACATGCCCACAGACTGAGGAGTGCAAACAGTAGGGGTTCTAAAAGGCTCTTTGTCTTTATGAGGACTAAGAGTGAGAGCACTAACAGGAAAATGGCCACTCTATCTTCGGATAGTTCATCAATAATTCTCCAAGTTGTTGCATATATGAAAGCTCCGGCAATGAAAAACATCACAAGATTTCTGTTAAAATTTGCCTTTGTAGAATGAGCAAGAATTGTGGGCAATAGAAAACCAACCACAACTAAATTCGAAATCACAAGAGGCTTGACAAATCTTGTATCTCTATGTGCACCCCATTTGTGCTCCTGGTGGTGAATTTCAAGTCTAATTGCGAAATAAGTCACCAGATACCCTATAGCATAAATCAACGTCTGAGAGTTTCTACTAAGGAATCCATACACAAGGCTGCCAAAAATTAAAATTGGAAGATAAAACGTCAGGACATTGTGAACGCGGGCTTCATCCATAATATCACCCCACAAAGTAATTGCTATCGAGGTGTTTTTGACACTTTCAAGAATATGGCATACACAATTAGAGCTGATGCTAAAGCCCACATCACCGATAACAACATTCCAAATAGAGAGAGTCCAAATTTACCCAAGTTAAGAATCAAAATTCCAGCGAAAGAAACTGTGAGTATGTCCTGTTTTGTAACTGGTTTTTGACGAGAAATCCTCAATTTAAATCCTCCTGCCATAACCAGAGCTAGAAATAGGTTGTAAAGGAGTATTAGGATAGTATCATCAAATGAAAGCACATGACTAGTTGCTCCAACTGCCACTAAAAGTGGAAAAAGGTGAAGAACTCTTACGTATTTCTCCATGCTATCACCTCACGACCAGTTTGTTATAATCCAGTTTTTGGCTTCATTCAACAAGAAAGTCGCAAGAATAGATACTCCAGCCTTTTTTGCGGCGCCTTTCCAACCAGTTGCAGAGACTATAACAGCCTCTGGTGCATAATATGCCAGAGTTATTGCAATCAGGGCATCTCCTCCGTAGTCAAGAACCACGTCATTCCAATCTGCATGGATTGTCATGATGTCAGAACCCTCGAACGATGATATTTCTTCACTTGTCCCTTCCCAATGTACATCGTAGAGTATGGTAATCGTAGTTGAAAGTCCCCACAGATCTTTTATGAGATTTATCCCATCGAGGGTACCGTAAACTTTTGCAGTCGTTGAAAAGATTACGGTGCCATATCCACCTGCAGGGATTGCCTCAGGTGCCGAGACACTCCATGGCACTGACAAAGCTCTTTCCAAATCTTGGGAATCTACCCGAGCATTCATAGTGATTTTCGTAATTGAAGCATCTCCTGAGTAGGAATTATACAAGATGGCTTTGCATGTTATTGGAGCAATATATTCCCCATTCTTAAAGTCAAAGTACAAATCATCGCATTCAAAGCCCACCTGTTTCAACTCTGTCCCATTCATTGGTTTCACCTCAACCCTCACCTCGCTCCAGTGCTCCTCACCAACCCCGTTAGGTTTGTCGTCATAGTTGTCGAGGAATAGCTTGTAAGTAATGAGTGCCCATCAAGATCCGAGAGTTCCTCTTTTTTATCAAAATGTACGCAGGATATCCCCATCTAATACTGCCGACTTAAAGTGTCACCCTTCATTATGGATTCCCACCTGTAATCTTGATCACTACAATTCCTAAAATTAAGTCCAGGGATAAAAGTGGCCATCCCCTCTCTAGCCCTATGGAAGATAGCGTGAGTAGCACATGATAAATTATTGGGGCAGTAAATGCAACCACAAGCGTTCTTATCGCTTTTCTTTCAGGGGATATAGCGTCTTCATCAAACACCTCCTTTATAAGTCCCCATGCAATGCCTGCAACACCAACCGCAAGAGCGATAACACCTCCAAGCCTCAATGTCAGTCCGAGCATGAGGAGCAGAGCAGCAGTTAGGTTCATGAACACTGCATAATCCCCGTGCCTAGGGGATATTATAACGAAGAAACTCACGTACGTCAAAAAGTATCCAAGGAACACTAATCCCACACCTTTTGACCCTCCTATAACCGGAGTCAGGCCCAATAGAGGAATTAAGATAAAGTAACTTGCAAGTACCTTGGCCTTTAATGTCTCATTAGGGTAGTACCACTTAAACAGGAAAGCCAGAATAAGGGAGGGAGCTACAAGTACAAAAAGGAGAAGATTGGCTTTAACAACGCCACTCCAGTAAATATACTCTTCGTAATCATCTGCGAATATGAAAAATCCAACCGACGTAGCAAACAAATAAATAAAAAAGAAAAATATTGAGGCTCCGTAATAGTCCCTCTCCTTCATTTTTCACCCTCCCGTTACATCGTTGCCATCATATGAACTATCAGGAATTATGCCCTCTTTATGTTTTAAGGATGTATATATTACCTCAATAAGAAGTTTAAACCAGTTCAGAGATCCTGAGTCTACTAAAGCCTGTCCTGCGACACCACTTGCCCCTCCTCCGGCAGCCCCTACAAGTATGCTCCCTCCTCCGAAAAATGCAACCGCTGCTCCTATTCCCGCTCCTGAAATTGCTGCAGTTCCATAGTTATATACTGTCTGAAGAAAGGAGTTTGCCTCAGTAATTTCTATTATGTCACTTGCTGGAGGTAAATTCGTGAAATATACCTTGACAAGATAGGGGGAGTATTCGGGAAGTTTGTAGTTGAAAAACGTATCTCCATACAACAGCTTAGCCAGGCCATTCATGCTGAGAGTTAGAGATACATTATTAACTCCGTGGGCTGGTACAGTTATTAAGAGTTGATCAATCTCAGCAGCAGTGGTGTCAGCACCTTCCCAGATAACATTGTTTCCAAATATTACCTTGGTTATCTTTGTCGAGAATACTCCATCTCCTGTGTTCCAGACCTTTATTTTACACTGGACAGGTTTTTCATCATTTTGTGGTACCCTTCGGGGGCAGTCTAACGTTGCGTAAGCTAATTTATTGGGCCTCACTTCTACTCTCACTTCGCTCCAGTGTTCTTCGCCTATTCCGTTTGGTTTTCCATCAGTGTTGTCAAGGAAGAGTTTGAATGTGTGGTTGCCTACACCATCAACCTGTAGGTTGAAGGCTGTTAGAGTGTAGTTTTGAGCGTTGGCTGGGAGTTTGCCCTCAAATCCCTCAATGCGTTTCACTATTGCTCCGTTCTCATCTTCTACGAAACCGTTCAATGGAATTGCGGAATTCTCGAAATTCCAGCCTTTAACCGTGAAGTACACTGTCCCACCACCCTCCAGCTCGATCGGAAAAACCTCAAGCTTAACATCAAACTGCTGCACCTGACCAACAACACCAACACCCCCCACTTTTCTTCAATTTTTGGTTCTGTTATGCAATACAATTCTATCACTCCATGTCAGCCTTTGATAAAACGCTAATGCTTACATCCACCTTCAAGTTCTTTGGATGTATTGCAATACTTTGAGAGTTAATTGGCTCCAGAGGTACGCAAGTAGTATTACAATGAATATCTTGAGAACTAATGGCCATTGACGTTTCCACAAAATTAAGGAGGTAAGAATACTAAAAGCTCCAAATGAAGCAATCCAGTCATGTATAGATACTTCCCATTTTTCTGGGACGTCTATGACTAAGTATAACAGAGCCATTAAGAATACAAACCATCCGTAGGCTATTCCCAGCTTTATTATCTCTTTAATGTATCCAAACAGCGTGAATTTTGACGGTGGAATTAATAGGAGCCCTGTGGCTAAGATGTTTAAAAATAAAAGTTCTGGAAAGGAAAGGTTATCTATAATTCCGATTATTTCCCTTCTTACCTTCCGAATCTGGATCACCATAATATCAACCTCAGAGATCGTAATTTCTCAGATATACTATTTTTGCTATCTTTTTGATAACCTCTATTTATCATGGCTTGCAATGTAATTTCCATCTGGGTTTTTAAATTATGACAATTTTGAAGCGTCAAAGCTGTACAGTCCTGAAAATTAACAGATTATTCTAACGCCCACATCTACTTTACTTGAAACCTTTTTGAGAGATAGCTCTTTTGTATCGACTGGATATTTTGCTTTTAGGCAGTTCCTGACTGCGTATTGGGTGAAGTAAGCAGAAATATTCCACAGAGTTATGACTATCCAAAATACTGGCTGTCTGTAGGCGATAAACGCTCCGAAGAACGTGTAAAACGTTGCCAGTGCCATGAACTTTCTGGGGTTAACAGCCCATTCAATAGCATTAATGACATTTCGAATATTTTGATCCGATGGGATATATCCAAGTATGCAGTTTTTGATACATGCTTCGATAGAGTATGGATTGTATATCACTAAAAGGAGAAAGTAAGCAAAAGAAAATTTAAGAGCACTAAAAATCGCCTTTGAATAGTCATTAAGCACATGCAAAGAGAAAATGATAGTGGAAAGTACAGTCACTGCCCATAAGATCGCCAGATGTTTTAGGTCTATTAAATGATATAAGCAACTGATCCTTTCTTTATTTGTTCCCACAATATTCACCCCACATACTTGTCTATTATAGAGACTATGCCGTTCTTTATAGGTTCAAGACTTAAGAATCTAGCCTAATCCTGTTACATTCACTGGGTTTAACTCTATCAGTATTTTCAATTGTCATTAGACATTCCTTCGCACAGGATAAGGCTGTTCTCATGGTTATGTAAAGATCAACGGTCCACAGGGGTAATAGCAATATCGCTAGTGGGTTCCGGGAGGGGATATACATAACAAATGCAAGCCAAGCATAGAATAATATTGGAGCTCTGAAGTATTTTAGCTCTAAGAGCTGTTGTGTTGAGATTATGATTTCTTCAAGCTCTTTTTTTGAAACTTGATACCCGAGAATGCAATTTTTAATAATGAATCTCATGGCATCGAAGCTGTATAATCCCAAGATTAACAAATATGGAGTAGTCAGCTCAATAGAAGTGATGACACTGTGAGAAAAAGAGAATATATAACCGAGAGTTGCCGATAACGTTACTGCAAAAGCCACTCCCACTTTATAAATTTGAAATCTATCCCCGCAGGTTAGCCCCATAGGAAATCACCCCTGATGCTCTGAAATTTTTGATAAGATGAAATTTTTTGCGGGATAACCCAGAATAAAGCTCAATATTTCCTTTCCTTTAGGTATCTTATTTATTATTGGGAACCACTTTGCGAGCTTACTAGGGACTTTGGGGCCTTCTATGAGCAATAACAAGTCTGCAGTGACGTCTGCATATACAATACCCTCATTGACGCTGAGACGTAATGTACTCTCTGCAACTCCTTTCCCAGCTATTTTACTGATTCCGTTAATCCTACCCTCTATCGTGTAGTCAAGGTACAATGTTGCCGTTATCCCATCAACTCTGAGGAGCATTTGTCGATCTGTTGTTACTGCCTTGTCTTGTATTCGTATCGTAATGGATTCACTAGGTTTTACGTCCTCATTTACTGAGACTGTTATATGATCTGGAATTGCTTTTTCTAAATCGGGTGGGCTGATTGAAATACCTGTACTCAGGTCTGTGATATATATTGGTGTATCTTCAACATTCTTGAATTTGAGGGTGCACTCCAGTGGCGAGACGTAGTTTCCTTGAGTGTAGTAGTTGCTGGCTTCAAAGTTAAAGTTAAGATCATTACATGAAATATCTGTGAGTTTTAGTGGATATTCATTATGTGGAAGAACTTCCACAGTAACTATGTCTGTTTTGTTTTTAATGTCTTCTTGCAAACCGCTCAAATTCTTGACTTTTAAAATTATACTGTGATTTCCACTATTCAATGGCCAGTCAAATTCATCAATTACTTTAGTTTCTCCAACACTGAGTGATTCTCCCGCATTTAGAGTATTGAATGAGTGCACTTTATTATTATCTACATATACGTCTCCCCTTAAATCTAGGAGGAGTATTCTTCCACCGCCTACATCTGGGAGGGGCTGGCAGTATGTTGCCTTGATTCTAACATGCACTTTTCCATCACCAACCATTAGAGTAGGTATAACATCGAGCCATGAAATCCAATAGTCTCCATATTCGCATACTTCATCATTCCTATTCAACTGAACAATAATATTCCCACTTTTCTCATCCTCTTCAAATTTTTGCCCCCCTATAATGCTGTATGCTTTTATTGTGTAGGAGTGTTCTCCTTTTTGAGCGAGCCAGTGGAGAATAAAGTTTCCTTCCGAATTGGCGTTAATGGTGTTTTGAGTACTATCTACTAAATTATCGTCAACAAACAATTCCAACTTTATGTTTTGACTTGTGGAGTAAGTATTCTTAACCTTAACCGTGAAGTTTACCACCTCTCCACTCTTTGGAAGCTCGGGAGAGTAATCAACACTCTCAATATTCAAACTCCCAGAGTTTCCACCATTGTTGTCCTGAACAATTATATCTCCACTGTCCTGTTTTTCATAACCATTGAACTCAAACGTTCCGGAGTATCCGTAAGTGCCTGTAGTAGGGTAGGTGACTGTTGTCACTGGAATCAGACCGGAATTATCATTTGAATTAACGCTCACCCATCCTCTTTTGGTTATGGTCTCTGAACGACCGTTCTCAGTTGGGACAGCAATATTCAACTCATAGCTTCCGTTAATTGGAGCATCATTATTGTTAATTACCCTAACGTAAAAAGTTACCGTCTCGTCAGGCTCAACATGAGAGTCTGAGGGAATAATTTGGAATTGGATTCTATTCTTGTCTATGATGCCACCCAGATGGATTGTCCCGGAGTATGAGATTGTCACTGTCTTAGAGTTGGTATCACTACTTAAACCTTCATTAGGTGGAGTTACGGAAGTTGGCATGTCATTATGGTTCGGGGTATATGTTACGGTTACAGTGCCGCTCACAGTAACAATATCATTTCCATAAATTTTACCGCTGGGTTTGGAGTACCATGTAACAACCCCATCATCGGGGTGGATCAAATTATAATGCACTGAATCGCTTAATTCACTGCCGCTAACTTCAACATTAACGCTTGAGACGGTGTTATCCTCAGCCTCCAAACTCACTTCAACTCGGTAAGTTGCATAATTCTTAGTAACCTCCTCCTTGACAACACTAACCCCAACGGCTAAGTATCCTTCTTCGGAGGTTGAGAAAGTAGGATTCTTAGACGAAAGAACCTTTATCTCCTGTTTTAATGGGTTGGTGAAGGATTTTGACTCCACATACTCACCCCGTAATGAAGTTTTAAAGTACTCTCCTAATTGGGAAGTAGTGTTCTGTATAAGTTCATTTAAATGGGGATTGTTGTTCCCAAGCTCTTCAGCCTTTAAGAGTGCCTCTAAATTGTTCAATTTTTCCAATGCTTTAAAAGCATTCCAATAATATAATTCATAACTCGTTGAAGCACTCACATGAATCGAACAGTCAGTTGGAGATAATTTCTCATTATAGGTTCTCGTGATTATAATGATTATTACGTAATCTCCTTGAACTATAACTTTCCTGCTTTTTGTTATGCTATGATATTCAACTGCTAATTGACTGGAATTAATGAAATTCTTGGGAAGGCCTGGGAATGGGGTTCCAATCAAGTTCTCAGCGGTAATTTCAGTTTTGTTGATATTATCGGCTATTATCTGATTATTTGGTGGATTAATGGAGCATTTAGGGTAATCCAAACGATTCTTAGCGTAAATTGTTTTGGATGTTGAGGATATAACCGTCTCTTTGTTGTCTTTGGAGAAGTTGATTATTTGTTTTTTCAGGTTTTCGATTAGAGAAAGCTTTTCTTCAAGAGAAGCATTCTGAAAGGTTTTGTTGAATTCTTTAAGCTTCTGCCAGATGAATGGGGTGCTGGTTTTTTCTTTCCATGTTGTGAGGACTGGAAGGTTTAAACTGGTTGCATTAGCGTTTAAAAGCTTTTTCCAGCCCCATGCTTCGTAGCTGTTGTATTTAAATGCTACTTTAATAAAAGCTGTTGAGAGATTTCTGAGGAATGCTGTCATGTTAAATCCTGTTGTAATGTTGTCTTTGTTCTCCGCAATGTAATCTTCTAATGCTTTTATTTCCTCGTCACTCCAGCCTTGTGATTTAAGCTCCTGTACAGTTTCTTCTGGCAGGCCATTTTGGGTGATGTTCTCAGCCATTTCTTTTAATTCTTCAGCTGAATAATAAGTTTTAACCCCTGAGGTTTTTAATTCTTCTAAATTCTGCCAAATTTGGGCTGAGATATTCACAGCATTAAAAGCTCCAAGTCGGGAGTTTTGGATTAATTCTTGGGCTAACGTTGCGTTATTGGTGGAGTTAAGTTTGGCTATCAATTCAGCCTCCCTGCTAAGAATACTCCAGAATTGGTCGTATGCTTCACTGTCACTCGTTTCTTCTGCGAGTACAAAACCCTGACTCACTGCTGCGCTGAAACTCATTCCTATCATTAAAATTGCCAATATTAATCCACTCTTCCTAATCATTGAACCACCTGATAATTTTAGATAGTAACGGATAAAAACTTTTTCTATGCAGATTTTATATACTATCAAAAAAAGTAAGCAAAAAAACGATAGACACTTACAGTGATACATAGAGTGAGCAAATATTTAATGAAGTCCCTTCAACAATCAGTATATCGGTGATAAGATGCTTCATTCCGAAATCGGAAAAGGAGTAATATATCTCAAAGAGGTTTCATCGACGAATGATTACGCCAAGAAAATAGCTTCTGAAGTTCCTGAGGGTACGGTTGTTATAGCAAAAAAACAGACAAAGGGCAGGGGAAGAAAAAATAGGGAATGGGCTTCACCCGAGGGAGGTCTATGGATGAGCATTGTTCTAAAACCTCAGGTGAAGAGAGAGGATATTCCGAAAATTGTCTTCATTGGGGCTCTGGCGGTTGTAGATACTCTCGCTGAATTTGGAATTAAAGCCGGGATAAAGTGGCCGAATGACGTTTGGGTGGATAACAAAAAAATCTGCGGTATCCTAACTGAAGGGAAATTCGGAGAGTTTGCAATCCTTGGAATCGGCCTGAACGTGAATAACATCATTCCTCCTGAGCTTGAAGGAAGTGCGACTTCAATGAAGCTTCTACTCGGAAGGGAAGTTGGGTTAAATGAGGTTCTTGAGACCCTTCTGCGGAATCTGAGTAGATGGTACCGGATTTTTTTGGAAAGGGGTTCTTTGGCAGTGATATCAGCTGTTAAGGAAAAATGTTTTATTCTTGGCAAGGAAGTTAAAATAATTGAAGATGGGAGGGAGATAAGAGGACGGGCCGTAGATATAGCTGATGATGGTGCTCTTGTGCTCGAAACTCCCCGGGATAAACTCAGGATTCTCTACGGTGATGTTTCGCTTAGATTGGAATGATCCCGCTTAGATTTAAATAGATTCATGAAAAACTTAATATACCTCGATGAACATTAATGTAAATTGCTGTCTTTGTTTGAATCAATGAACAGTGGGGTGGAGGTATGGCTCAGAAGGGTTTACTCAGGTCATATTTGGACTACCCAATTCTTCAAAAGATTCTTTTGGGTTTAATTTTAGGTGCTGTCTTCGGTCTTATAGCAGGGCATTACGGCTATGCAGACGCCGTTAAGACATATATCAAGCCCTTTGGTGATCTCTTTGTTAGACTGTTGAAAATGCTAGTGATGCCAATAGTATTTGCATCTCTTGTAGTCGGTGCAGCAAGTATCAGCCCAGCAAGGTTAGGAAAAGTTGGTGTTAAGATTGTGGTTTATTATCTGACGACTTCTGCCTTCGCAGTGGCACTTGGTATCATAATGGCGAGGATATTCAAGCCAGGCTTGGGATTACATCTTGCCACAGGAGCCAAATTCTCAGCCAAAAGCGCTCCTTCAATGGTTCAAACATTACTGAACATAATTCCAAAGAATCCCTTTGGTGCGCTGGCGAATGGACAGGTTCTCCCAACAATATTCTTTGCAATAATTCTTGGAATTGCTTTAACATATCTAATGGAGAGCAAGGATGAGCTTATTAAAAATAGTGCAAACACGCTTTTCAACGCTATAAACGGACTTGCTGAGGCAATGTATAAGATTGTCGGAGGTGTTATGCAGTACGCTCCGATAGGTGTTTTTGCACTGATTTCATATGTCATGGCAGAACAGGGCGTTAAGGTAGTTGGTCAGCTTGCAAAAGTTACGGTAGCTGTTTACATAGGCCTTTTCCTCCAGATAGTCATAGTGTACTTCTCTCTGCTCAAAATATTTGGCATGAATCCAGTTAAATTCATTAAGAAAGCGAAGGATGCAATGCTCACAGCGTTCGTCACAAGGAGTTCCAGCGGAACTCTACCAGTTACAATGCGTGTCGCCAGGGAAGAGATGGGAATTGACAAGGGTATCTATTCATTTACTCTGCCACTCGGTGCTACCATCAACATGGATGGAACAGCCCTCTATCAGGGTGTCTGTACGTTCTTCATAGCTCTTGCAATCGGCCAGCACCTGACGGTCAGCCAGCAACTCACAGTAGTTCTCACGGCAGTTCTGGCATCTATTGGAACAGCAGGTGTTCCGGGTGCGGGTGCCATAATGCTCGCTATGGTTCTCCAGAGCGTCGGGCTTCCATTGACTGATCCGAGTGTTGCCGCAGCCTATGCTATGATTCTTGGTATTGATGCAATCCTTGATATGGGAAGAACGATGGTCAACGTCACCGGTGACCTTGCAGGAACAACAATCGTTGCAAAGACAGAGGGAGAAATTGACCTCAGCAAATGGGAGTGAAGTTTTCTCTCCCTTCTTTTTTGAATTTTGGGATAAGGTTAAATACCCTAACATGACGCTATTTCTTAGGACATTGAATGGAGGTAAGAAACATGAGAAAGTTAACAGCTTTAACTCTGACTTTTTTAATGCTGGGCACTCTTCTCGTGGGCTCAGTCTATGCGGCAGACTCTAAAAACTCCGAGCCATATAAAGAGGAGTTTTATATGGAGGTCTTCCTTTCCGATAATGGAGATGCTAAAATAATAATGAAAAACTCTTTACTTGGTCCCCAGAGCAGAATAGATGAGTTCGTATCCCAGATACTTAATCAAACGAACATGACCAATGAACAGGCCATAAAGAAATATGAAGCACAGCTTCTGAATAACTACATAGTTCAGCTGAAAAACTCTGGTTTAGAGACAACCAATCAAACTCTGCATCTCCTCGGAGTTTACAATGGAACTCACAATGTTACCCTTGTCTTTACAGCATATGCAAAGTCCTTCGCAAAGTACTACTCATATAACAAATACTGGGAGTTGATTCTGGACCCGACGAGAGGTCTCGCAACATCTCCAGTTCCGGATTCAGGCCTTCCCTACGGCAGTCAAATCAGGAACGTATTTGTGATACACCTGCCTAATGATGCTAAGCTCCTTGAGTATCCTAAGCCCTATACTATGGAGTTTAACCACAGTAAGTTCTATGTGAGATCAAAGGTTGAGGGAAATACAGTTATTGTCTCCTCCGATATCATACTTGAAGCCTATCTTGGACCTGAAGGCTACAAAGCTCTTTTTGGAAAGTATGATACGTTCTATGTAAGGTACACCACTCCAAATCCGGGTAAGGAGGAATATAAGACCTCCGTCATAAAGCAAGAAATCATTGCAAAAGTCCTTAACAGGACGGATACAGAGTTAATCACCAGACAGATTTTTATCAAACCAGAACAGGACGTTGATTACTTCAAGGCATACATTAAAATGCTCGGGGTCAAAAATGCAACTAATATGATCCTCCAAAATAATGTTAAGTACCTCAGCTCGCAGGGAGTTATTATAAAAAACGCAAATGCACAGATATACGGTCTCAATGATAAGGGTCCTCTGATTCTGGAGACACGTTATCTTGTCCAGAACTTTACGAAAATCATCAATGGAACTTATGAGTACTCCTTTGATCCAACTCTTGGAGCTCTTAACGGGATTTCTTATAGGGCAAAGGAGGAATCTAATCAAACACTAAAGATTCAGTTCCTGCTTCCAAAGGGAGCAAAAATTGTGAAGATTCCTGAAAATATAAACAGAGAACTCAATGGAAACAGATTCATCCTTAAAACTACGGTTAAGGACAATAACGTAACTGTCGTCTCAAATATATACATACGTTATGGAGCACTTAGAGACGACATCCAGAAGCTCCTCGGAAATGTGAGCAAAGTACGTATTGCGTATACCCTTCCTGCGGAAAATACCTCCGGGTTCGGCACAAAGGAGGTGGCTGGGATAATCGGTGCAGTGATTTTAATTGGTGCTACCATTCTAATTCTCAAGAGGCATTAAGCCTCTTTTTCGATATTCATTTAAACTTTAACTCCCAACGGTTTTTGGGTGAGTGCCATGACCAAGAAGCTGTACTATGAAGATGCATATCTTAAAGAGGCAAATGCCACGGTTTTAGAGATTAAAAACAATGAAGTGCTTTTAGATAAGACAATTTTCTATCCAACTGGTGGCGGTCAGCCTCATGATAGGGGAACCATAAATGGGGTTAAGGTTCTTGATGTATACAAGGACGAAGAAGGCAATGTCTGGCATATGGTGGCCGAACCTGAGAAATTCAAAATAGGAGAGCAAGTTGAACTGAGGATAGACTGGGAGTACAGATATAAGATAATGAGGATACACTCCGCCATGCATCTCATGGAGCATGTCCTTAATGAGGTTCTTGGTGAGGGAAAGTGGGAGCTCTATGGTAGTGGCATGAGCGTTGAGAAAGGTCGCTATGACATCATTTATCCAGAGAATCTCAACAAGTTCAAGGAGAAAATGATATCCCTTTTCAACAAGTACGTAGACGAAGGCGGCGAGATGAAAATATGGTGGGAAGGAGAAACCCGTTATACTCAGATAAGGAATTTTGAGATAATACCCTGCGGAGGGACTCATGTTAGGAATATAAAAGAGATAGGGCACGTGAGGAAATTGAAACGTTCAAGTATTGGAAAGGGTAAGCAACGACTGGAGATATGGCTTGAAGAGCATTAGCTTTTGGGCTTTCAAGCTTTCTACTTTTCATGAAACATCAATCTGTATTTCTTTGCCAAAATCTTTGATATTTACGGATTTTATCACCTTCAGGAGTATCCTATCTCTCATGAATTTAGCCTGAAGAACTCTACTAGCGTGTTCTCTAACTTCTTTCAGTGTTCTATCGGCTATAATATCAGTATTTACGAGATAAATTGTGGTTCTTCTTTCATCGCCCAGATGTGGCCGTATCAGGTATCCAAGTAAATTTTCAAGCTCTCTTGGAGTATTGCTATGCATCTCCAACACTTTATCAAAACCTACCACGACCCTAACGCTGTATTCGAGGTTTAGTTTTTCTAAGATTTTCTCATAATACTCCTTTCTTACTGGTGGTTCTTTGCTCAGGTCAAGTCTTCCCAAAACTCTTCCCGTCTGTATTATGCCACCAAATTTTATCACTTTTGCATTGTCTATTATTTCAGAGCTTAATCCAGCTAATTTTAAGTGGGCTTTAAAGATATGCAACTGATCCAGTTCATCTATAATCATAAATGCTCGCTTGCTTTCCTGCAGGCATTTTAAAATTCGGTGCAATATTAAATACGCGGGTTCGTGGGAGGTGTACTCTATGAGTACATCTTCCCCCGGTTTAAGACCTTTCAAATATTCACACAGCATACCAACACTCATAATGTTCCCCTCGGAATTTTAATGAGGATGTTTTCATACAAAAACTTTTGGTTGCTATTATGGCTATTGAGATGAAATTTGCCGGGTATTATGTCAACTTTTTGTTTATTTTTATTTATTTTTCAAAAACATAAAAATATCTCTCAAGACTCTTGTGGACACGTTGATAGTATCTGCCCATGAGCCTAAAACCCAACTTTTCAGCTTCACTCTTGCCGTCGAACTCCACTGGAAAAGCTATAACCAGTCTCCCGTTCTCCTGAAGGATGTTGTAGATGCTCTTCAGCGCCTTTCTGTAGAGTTCATTCCTTCTCCTTCCGGCGAGTGTTGCAGAGGTTCCGTAGGGCGGATCAGTGGCCACAGCTTCGAATCTCTTTTCTGGAAAAAGTTCCTCAAGCTTTGTTGCATCGCCTTGTATGAGAACATAATCGTTTATTCCGTAGTGTTCGAGGTTTTTTTTGGCTCCTTCGACCATCTCCTGCCGTATGTCAACTCCATAAACTTTAAGACCGAGCAGTCCAGCTTCCATTAAAATCCCGCCAGCACCCATGAATGGGTCAAGGACTTCTTTCCTTGCCTTAGTGAGATTTACCATTGCTCTTGAAATCCTTGGATGAAGTGAAATTGGCCTGAAGAATGGTCTGTGATGGGCCTTTCTTTTTTCGAAGTCTTTGGGGTCAAAGTAGCGAAGCCTTATCCCAGCGTAGAGTTTCTCACCGCAGTAAACCCTCACGAGGGTGTCAGGAGTTGTGAGATTCACCCTGAAACCTCTGGCATGTATGACCGCTCCAAGCTTCTGTGGGAGATCAGTAACATTGAACCTGCAGTTGATCATTGTTTCAGTCTCCACTTTGAAGGTTCCCTTTACCGGCCATTCTATTCTTTTCGCTTTCTCAAGGAGCTCACCGATAGAATCTGCCTCAACTATAAGCTCTCCATATTCGTGGGAAAGGCCGAGCCTGTTTAAGCAGGAAAAAGTATTCACTGCTTCTGCCTTGAGGAATAGGTAATCCTGACCAACTATTCTTCCCTCGAATAGTTCAAGCATGGCTTTTACTTCGGCCCTTGCCATATCAGGCAGATTTCCAAGGATTTCAATGTAGAGCATGGTCGTAGGTTGTAATCTTCAATTAAAAATTTTCCCCATAGCTACCATCTTAAGGGAGTCAATTCGGGTATCACACTCAGAAATAGCATCACTCCTCCGAAGTATAGGAAGTCACTCAGGATGTAAAGGGATATCATGTATGTTCCGGCAGCAAGGAACCCGAATATAGCCGATAGATAAAATATTTCCTTGTATTGCCAGTAAAAGGCCCCAACATTATGCCCTGTACGCATTGATGCTGTCCCGAGAGTTATAAGGACTCCCACATGGAAATATTTGATATCTCTCTTCAATAGCACAACTGCGATTGTGATCCCAGTTAGTATAACAAAGTAATACCATCTAAAGGCACTCTTTGTATTTGCGGTTATGAACTTCTCAACCATTAAAAGGAGAATTATTGCTGCTAAAAACTCAAAGAATTCCATTGGAAAACCCGAAAAAAACTCTATGAGTGATGCTGTAATGAATAAGCTCCCGATAATGAGAGAAAATGGAAGTTTGTACATAACTCGAAATCTCCTTGAAAAGAACCCAATGATCATGACAATGCCAAGTATAATCTCTGTAATTTCTCTAATTATTATGCACTCCAACCAAGCCACCCTCTGAGATTGATCAGTGTAGTTATTGCCCCGAATAGCCAGAGTAGGAGAGATGTGTAATACACTAGTAGAAGCACGTATGCATAGCAGGTTGGGAGACTATGACAAAAGTTGCCGATCCAGCTATATAGGGCCATGAGCCATGAGGCAATATTAAGTGTGAAATATGTGTGGGCGCTTCTCATCCCTATAAGCATGAGAGTTTCCATCATAATTAGAAGGGAAAGCAAAACAAAGGCTCTGAGCACGCTCATAAAGATTATCCCACTACTCAAATATGTAACTATAGGGGAAGTGAGGATTAGTGTTCCCTGAAAGAGTAGAAATTTGGGGAATTTTGTCGGAAGCTTTTTGAAAAACGAAGAACCCATGGCCACGAGTCCTGTTGTTATGAGTATTATGGAAATGCTCTTGTCGTCAGGCAATTTCAGATTTATGACTGAGAAGCCAAGGGCTATGAGTATGGCTCCTGCAAGCTGGAGTATCAGTATACGCTTCCATTTTTTTGAAAAACCCGAAAGCATGAAAAATACCAGCCCTGTAGATACTATCGCACTCATTGCTACAGTTCCAATCAAAGCCCTGACTAAGAAGTACTCATTCAAGGGGCTCACCTATAATCACTTTACCTTTGCTTATGTCAAACTTATAAAATCCAGTCCCGCCTATTGGAGATTTCTTAATTCTTAGCCCTCTTATTACCTTGAATCCCTCAAGGACTTCGAGAATATCGATTATATGTGAAGCGTAGTTTTCAAACATCGCGAGAGTTCTATCATCAACGAGTCTTTTGTCGATCATGATGATCATTACTCCTTTTGTTTCTCTGGTAATATCCACCATCTCTGCAAACAGTTTAAAGACGACCTCTGGAGGATGAAAGACAAGAAGAGGATGTAAAATGAAAAATGCTACACATGAACCTCTAAGTAACTTCCGAAATGTGAATGAAATCTGATATAACTCCTGCTGATGTATGTCCCTGCCGAGCACGATTAGTTTTATACCTTCAGATCCAAACTTCTTCTCAAACTCCTCACTAAGCTTGGGGGTGACGAATGCAACAGCATTTTCCCGGTTAGTGAACAACGTACTTATTGCTATCTCTTCACCCAGTGTACCTACGGTTTCTATGAGGATTGTGCTTCCAGGTTCAACTTCTCCGAGAAGAATGTCAAGCTTTCCTATCCCCGTCTGCATCCACATCACTCAACGAAGAGATTTTCTGTATGATATACCTCAATGCCTTTATCTGTTATTCTATATGGTCTGATCTGCTCATCAAAGGGACTTCCTCTGAACTTTTTCACCAGAATGCCCCTAAGTAGCTTTCCTCCGGCTTCAATGGTTCTCAGCTCTATGACACCGCTCGTTAGATACTCTTCAATGTCACTCGTACGCAGGTCAGAGGTTATAACAACGGTCGCACCGAGCTTTGCGAGTGATTTCAGAAATCCTATAAACGTTTTCCTGTATTCGAGCTCGTTTTTAACTGTAAGCTTAAGCATTGTCAGAGGGTCAATGGCAACTCTTTGATATTCCTCAAGTTCTACTTTCTCCTGAATAGCATTTGCTAATCTTTCAAAGCTCTCTCCAAACTCCTCGTAAAAAGCTCCAGCGAAGAGATGTTTCTTTTCGGTTACGGGGGTTGCATCAATACCACTGAACTTAGGGTTATTGAGATCAAAACCCAGCTTCGCCATATCCTCCTTGAGGGTTTCAAGAGGTTCCTCAAGGGTCACATAAAGGGCGGTTTCTCCGTTTTTCACACCCTCCATAAGAAACTGTATGGCAAACGTCGTCTTTCCCGCTCCGGGTCCTCCTTTTACCAGATATGTCCTTCCGGGAATCAAACCCCCACCGAGCATCTCATCCAAACCTTTAATTCCGGTGGGTATCTTCTCCATAATATCAATCACCTTGGTAAATATTCATGCACTTCATCTATATAATAGTTTGCAAGAGCTCTGCATTTGTTTTTTAACATGTTTTGTATGAATGTGTCCGAACATTGGTGATTATCAAAAAATATTATGATATGACCCTATTTCCCTACTTCAAGCGACAGAATCTTTGACTTCTTCGTTGCTGCATCCACAGCCTTCATTATCGCCGTTCTGAGTTTACCCTCCTCAAGTTCGAATATACCGTCTATTGTGGTTCCTCCTGGAGTTATAACCATATCCCTTATCTGAGCTGGATGGAGATTGGTTTCAAGCAAAAGCTTTGCCGTGCCTAAAAGTGTTTGAGCAGCAGCTAAAAGTGCTGTGTCCCGCGGGAGGCCTACTTTTAATCCACCGTATATAAGCGACTCAAGAAACACAGATGCATAGGCCGGTCCGGAGCCGCTCAATCCAGTTATGGCATCCATATATTCCTCTTCGATCCTTATACATCTTCCGAAGGCATTGAATATTTTTTCAACAAGCTTGATTTCTTTTTTACTCAAATCATCAGCTGTGTATGCGGTAAAAGACTCCTTCACGAGAATTGCTATGTTCGGCATTGCTCTCACAAGTTTTGCGTCTACCAGCTTCTTGAGAAAATCCAGCGAGAGACCTGCGGCAAATGAAATGAGAATTTTTCCTTCAACGGCGGGTTTTATCTCTTCAAGGATTTTCCCGACCTTATTTGGTTTTACCGTGAGGATGATCACATCTGCTTTTTCAGCAGCAGCTTTATTATCATTTGAAACCTCCACTCCATAATTTTCAAGCCATTTCACTTTTTCAGCTTTCCTCCTTGTAGCTGTCACGGTGTAGCCCTCTTCAGCCAAAGCTTTTGCAACGGCACTTCCTATGGTACCAGCGCCTATTACTGCTATCTTCATTTTAAACCCCCTATCACTTCATTGAATCCGTTTTACTCAGGGGATATGATTTGTGAAAAGATTTTTTGCCATCTCTTTGTCAATAGTACAAAATTGGAAATAATATTTTTGTGAAATGGATGATATGTCTGCTTCTTGCTGATTATATTGATTTTTGACAAATACATTTGTCAGAAATTCAAGTTAACAATCAAGGCAGGTCTCCCTGTCCAAAAGCTTAAATATATCCTTTGTACTTCAAAGCTTGGTGATGGTGATGCCCCGCCAATATTCGTAGCCTCAATTCCAAAGATTAAAGAAGATGAGTTAGCTGTTTTTAAAAAGCTCTTTTTAAGGGCTTTGAACGAAAATCAGATGCTAATTCTAAGGAACATAAATGGAAAGCACCGATCCTTAAATGCTCTTTTGGAGGAAATAAGCAGAGACACCAAGAAGCCAATTTCGACATTAAAACTCAATGCCAAGATTCTGAAGGAGCTCGGTTTAATTGACTACGGTGAAAAGCACAATCCAAAGCCTGTTGAATTGACAAAACATGGACAGCTCATTCTAAAAATTCTTGAGGTGGTAGAATGAGTGAAAGCTTAGTTGCCCTAAGCCTAAGTGACAAGCTCAAAGAAATGCTTTCAGAAGTGAACAACTTTCACCTTAACTCCTCTATAACGTGCATTGAGATTTTAAAGGCAGTGATAGCAAAGAAGAGAGAAAATGACGTAATAATCTTAAGCAAAGGGCACTCAGCACCAGCATTTTACGTAATCCTTTCAGGGCTTGGGCTTTTAAGTGAAAATGATCTGAAAAGCTTTGCCGATTTAGATGGGTTGCCAAGTCACGTTATCAGAGGTTTGCCCTTCATTGAGGTCTCAAGCGGTTCATTAGGGCAGGGATTATCGGTTGCCAACGGAATAGCACTAGCCTCAAAGCTTGAAGGAGAAGAAAAGAGCGTTTACGTAATTTTAGGGGATGGAGAATTGGATGAGGGCCAAATTTGGGAAGCAGCAATGACTTCTTCGCATTACAGGCTTGACAATGTCATAGCTATTGTTGATAGGAACTTCAAGCAGTTAACAGGGAAAACAGAGGAGATCATGTCAAAAGAACCCTTAGCAGAGAAGTGGAAATCCTTTGGCTGGGAAGTGTTTGAGATTGAAAACAAAGCCGAGAAAATCCTTGAGTTGCTCTTTGAGCTCGACAAAGTAAAGGGAAAGCCGAAAGTGATAATAGCAAAGTGGGAGTGAAAAATCGATGTCTATCGAAAGCTTTAGGGAAGCCTTTGGAAGAGCTTTGGTGGAGATAGGAAAGGAGAACAAGAATGTTGTAGTCCTCGATGCAGATGTAAAGGCTTCAACGAAAACGATTTACTTTGAAAAAGCTTTCTCTGATAGATTCTTCCAAATCGGCATAAGCGAGCAGGATTTAATTTCAACGGCCGCAGGCTTTGCGATAGCAGGCAAAATTCCAATAGCTTCTGCTTTTGCAGCTTTTATGATGAGGGCTTGGGAGCAGATAAGAAATACAGTGGCGAGGGATAACTTAAACGTCAAAATTGTTACAACCCATGCAGGGTTTTCTGATTTCATGGATGGCTCATCGCATCAATGCTTAGAGGACATAGCTTTGATGAGGGTTTTGCCAAATATGAAAGTCCTTGTGCCAGCAGACGCTTATGCAACCAAAGTTCTCCTTAAGCAGATAGTTGAAAGCGAAGGGCCCTTTTACATGCGTCTGGGGAGAGATTACACGATAAAGGTTTACGATGGAGAAGAGCTCGAAATTGGGAAAGCAGAAATCTTGAGGGAAGGAGAGGATGTTTTTTTGATTGCCTGTGGATTCATGGTTTCAGTGGCTTTAGAAGTCGCTGAAAAGCTTAAAGACCTGAACGTTGGAGTGGCGGATTTTCACACGATAAAGCCCCTTGATGAAGAGACCTTGCTCAAAATAGCTAAAAAAGCCAACTTAATAGTCACCTTAGAAGAGCATAGCATTTTTGGAGGACTTGGAGGAGCTGTAGCAGAAGTTTTGAGCGAAAAGATGCCAAAGAGGGTCATTAGAATTGGAACAACAGAGTTCGGCAAAAGCTCGAGGGATTACTTAGCGTTATTGGATTTCTACGGCTTAAGTGTGGAAAAAACTGCAAAGAGAATAGCTGAGGCTGTTGAGAGCTTGTAAAATGACGGGAGGTGATTTTATGTTTAAATTCAGCAAAGAATACAAAGCTAAGACCATTGTCAAAGTTAATGGTGTTAAATTTGGAAAGGAATTTACAATAATTGCCGGACCGTGTTCCGTTGAATCAGAAGAGCAGATAATGAAAACCGCAGAATTTTTGAGCGAGCTTGGAGTTAAAGTCCTAAGAGGGGGGACGTTTAAGCCCAGGACTTCCCCCTACTCCTTCCAAGGGCATGGGGAAAAAGCTTTGAAGTGGCTCAAAAAAGCTGGAGAAGAGTTTGGCTTAGTTACGGTCAGCGAAGTTATGGATACAAGAAAAGTTGAACTCGTGTCTAAATACGTTGATATTCTGCAAATCGGGACAAGAAATGCCCAAAACTTTGACCTTCTGAAAGAGGTCGGCAGAATAGATAAGCCGGTCATTTTAAAGAGAGGCTTTGCCAATACGATTCAAGAGTGGCTCTATTCGGCAGAATACATCTTAGCTGAGGGAAATGAAAACGTTATTCTCTGCGAGAGGGGCATTAGAACGTTTGAAACATCAACACGCTTTACCCTTGACATCTCAGCGGTTCCAGTGGTTAAAGAGCTGTCTCATCTTCCAATAATAGTTGACCCCTCCCACGCCGCTGGAAAGAGGAGCTTAGTTAAACCCCTAGCCAAAGCAGCGTTTGCCGTCGGAGCGGACGGAATTATGGTTGAAGTTCATCCAGAGCCGGAAAAGGCACTATCAGATTCAAAGCAGCAGCTGAACTTCGATGAGTTCAAAGAACTCTTGGAGGACTTGAGAAAATGGGGATTATAATCGAGAAAGGCAGCATTAAAAAGCTAAAAAGCATTGTTGATGAGATTTCTCCTTACAAAACAGTCATAATAACCAACACAACCCTCGAAAAGCTCTGGTTAGATAAAATTCTGGATCAAATAAACGCTATTTCAATTGTTATTCCCGACGGAGAGGAGTTCAAAAGCCTTGAGACGGCTCAGCAGATATGGAAAAAGCTAATTGAGATCGGCTTCACAAGGAAATCCTTGATAATTGGGCTTGGCGGTGGGGTCATAACGGATTTAGCTGCTTTTGTTGCCTCCACTTTTATGAGGGGAACCTATTTGGGCTTAATTCCAACGACGCTTTTAGCTCAAGTTGATGCCGCTATAGGGGGGAAGACAGGGGTAAATTTTGAAGGTAAGAATATTATTGGAACTTTTTACTTGCCCAACTTTGTTCTAATTGATCCAGAAACCCTAAAAACACTCCCCGGGGTTGAAATATTGAATGGCTTTGGTGAGGTCGTTAAGTATGGGATTCTTGATTCGAGAGTTTACAAGAAGCTCAAATCTTTCAAAGAAATCGATGAAGAGCTAATTAGAGAATGCGTAAACGTAAAGCTCAGAATCGTTGAAGAGGACTTAAGGGAAAGCGAGAAGAGGAGGATTTTGAACCTGGGCCACACCGTTGGGCATGCAATAGAGAAAGTTTCAAATTACAGGGTAAAGCACGGTTTTGCCGTCGCTATCGGTTTGATGGCAAGCGCACTAATAGCGGAAAAGGTCAACGGCTTCGATTCTGGAAAAGTCGAGGAGTTATTAGATAGGTTCGGCCTCCCAAAGAGGCACAACTTTGAACCAAAAGAGCTTTTGAAAGTCATGAAAATAGATAAAAAAGCTTGGTACGGGAGATTAGTTTTCATACTTCCGGAGGACATTGGGAAAGTTGTCATAAAGGAAGTTGACGAAAAAGTAGTTTTAGCTGTTCTCGAGGCGATGAGGGATGATAGCAGGGACAATTAAAGCAAAAAGCATTGATGAGGCTATAAAAATAATTGAAAATGGTAAAGCTGATCTCTATGAGCTCAGAGTTGATGCCATGGAAAGCTTTGAGGGAATTGAGAAATTGAAGAGCTTTGGGAATAAGCTGATAATCACGGTGCGTTCTAAGGAAGATGGGGGATTTAGAGAGATTAGCGATGAAGAGAGACTGAAACTCTTCGAAGAGTTCATGAGGGTTAAGCCAGCGTTCGTTGATGTTGAGTTCAAATCAAAGATTGCAAAGAATGTCATTGAGCTGGCGAGGGAGGAGGGAGTTGGGGTTATCATTTCATATCACGACTTTGAGAAAACGCCGAGCTTTGAAGAACT
>CAZAPD010000078.1:0-12976 GCA_964487115.1 uncultured Thermococci archaeon
GTTCCAATAAGACTTTAGGAGAATTGAAAACCCAAAATAATTACAAATAGTCTTTTCATGGTTTCACCTCCACGATCCCTCTCCCTATAATGGCGTAATAGCTTTCGCCGGCACATTTTAGACAGAAGGGCTCTTCATTGATATAAACCACTCTTGTTGCCATAGCAAGCTCCCCGCATTTAGAACATCTTATGCTCTCAAAAATTGGGGCTGGTTCAATGGGAGGCAATGTAACATGCTCTATCTTAAATTCTCTCTCTGGAAGGCGAATCATCTTCCTTCCAATTTCCTCCCATAACGCTCTAAGGCGCTTGGCATCTCCTCCAGTCCCTTTTCTGTCCCTAACAACCATGTTAAAAAGTTCAACCGCCTCTGGTGGATAGTATTTCCTGAGTTTTTCGGCATCTGCATAAACCCTGATTCCTTCCCACGTGCCCCTTTTTATTAATGTTAGTGCGGTTTTTCCCAGATCGAGATATATCAGGCTGTTGTTGCCCAGTGTGCAGCCTGTAGCAATCTGCACCCCATCAACAAAACAGTTGTTGGTCTCGACTATGGCGAGAGTGCGCTCTCCAACACTTGCCTCAAAGTCAAGTCTTCTAACTCCAAGCTTTTCCATTGCAATCATAGAAGCCCTCATTCCCAGTGCCACATATGGACATATATGACCGTGGAACTCTCTTGCAGCTTCCAGTAGCCCTTCATAATTTTTGTTCATTATAAGTTCAGAGATCATGGTAACACCCTAAAAAGAAATGTTGGCACGATGGATATAAGAGTTTTTAAATAATAACAAAAGGTTGAAAACAGTTGGAATTAAACCAGATGCTTTCCTGTTGTCGTCATAACAAGCTTCCCGTGCTTTACTCCCTTGAGACTTATCAGCCGGTCTGCTATTTCTTTAACACGCTTTGCCTTCCCTTTAACGACGACAACTTCAAGACAGTTATGTTTGTCCATATGCACGTGCAAACTTGAAACTATTTCATTGACATAGTCGTGCTGCAGATCAAGTAGTTCTTTAACGACATCAGCCTCATCATGGTTGTAGACTATCGTAATGGTACCAGCTACCTCTTCATCTCCTTTTTCCCATTCATGTCTTACAATGAAATCCCTTATGAGGTCTCTTATGGCCTCGCTTCTGTTTGTGTAGCCCTTCCTCTCAATGATGCCATCAAACTCCGTGAGCAGATCATGGGGGATTGAAACACCAAAGCGCACTATCTTCATGATATCACCACAATATATTCGAGAAGTAGCTTAAAATATTTGTGACAATGTTAGGGCAAGAGGGATAGCATTATTTTTAAAGCGACATCTTTATTTCTTTTGGAGGTGCAAAAATGCATGAATGGGCCTTAGCTGATGGTATTGTGAGAACAGCTATAGAATTTGCAAACATGCATGGTAAAGACAAAATTCTTGCCATTAGGGTTGTCCTTGGGGAGCTTCAGGACGTCAATGAGGAAATTCTGAAGTTTGCAATAGATGAAATCAAGAAGGGCACGATTGCTGAAGATGCAGATGTGGAGTTCGTCCTTGAGGAGGCTGAATTCAGATGCAGGAACTGTGGTTATGGATGGAAGCTCAGGGATGTGAAGGAGAACTTTAACGAGCGCATAAAGGAAGATATACACTTCATTCCCGAAGTTGTGCATGCCTTCCTCTCATGCCCTAACTGTGGAAGCAGAGATTTTGAGGTTGTGAAGGGGAGGGGGGTTTATCTCTCTGCTATAAAGGTTGAGGGAGAGGAATGAGCCATGATAGGTGCCGTTGACCCAAGAATTAAAGCAATCGAAGCTCGTCTTGAGAAGGTCAAAAGGATAATCCCGGTTGTTAGCGGAAAAGGTGGTGTGGGGAAGTCACTGATTTCAACGACCCTCGCACTTATCTTGGCAGAGAAAGGTTACAGGGTCGGTCTCCTTGATCTCGATTTCCATGGGGCAAGCGACCATGTTATTCTCGGCTTTGAACCCAAGGAGTTCCCTGAAGAAGACAGGGGTATCCTTCCTCCCGAAATCCACGGAGTCAAGTTCATGAGCATCATTTACTACTCCGAGGATCGACCAACGCCCATGAGAGGAATGGAAATCAGCGATGCACTTATAGAGCTTCTCGCTATAACTCGTTGGGAGGAACTGGATTACCTAATCATAGACATGCCTCCTGGGATGGGAGATCAGCTTCTTGATATACTCAGGTTCCTCAGGAGAGGAGAGTTTCTGGTTGTTGCAACACCATCAAAACTGGCAATAAGCGTTGTAAGAAAGCTCCTGCTCTTACTAAAGGAACAGGACCTGAAAATCCTCGGCATAATTGAAAATATGAAATTGGATGATGAAGAAAACATCAGGACACTCGCTAATGAGTTCAGCATCCCCTATCTTGCAGAAATACCTCTCTACAGGGATCTTGATGAAAAGCTCGGAGATGTCGAAGCTCTAATGAAAAGCGAATTCGCTGAAAGGATAAGAAAAGCTGCAAATTCCCTTTAATTTTCCCGCAGATTGGGGATAGAAATGAATCTCAAGAAAATCCTCAAGGATGCAGGAAAGGTTGTAATCTGTGGTATAGGGAATGAGAACAGAGGAGATGATGCTTTTGGTGTTGTTGTAGCGGAGAAACTGAAGGAGATTTTGCACAATCCCAGAATAGCTGTGATAAACTGTGGAGAGGTTCCTGAGAGCTATACAGGGGTCATAAAAAGATACAAGCCAGATGTTGTACTTTTTGTGGATGCAATCGAATTCGGAGGGGAACCCGGGGAAATGATCATTGCGGACCCCGAGGGAACACTCGGCACTTCAGCCTCGACGCACAGTCTTCCGCTCAAGGTGCTGGTTCAGTATCTGAAAACCGAGCTGAAGAACACTCAATTTGTTCTGGTGGGGTGCCAGCCAAAAAGCACTGCGCTCTTTGGTGAGATGAGCGAAGAAATTAAAAAAAGTTCCGAAGAGCTCGTTAGAATGCTAATTGATTCACTGAAATAATAACTCCCCTTCTTCAACACTCACAGTCTCCGTGGTCCGTGTGATCAGCGCCCCTCTTCCCTTATACACATACTTCCGCATAGAGCCCGGTGGAACGCCGTTGCTTTCATATATCACGCTCTGGATATCCGGATCTGTGTACAGCAGAAGTGTGGGCCCGGCAATGTTGAGAATTGAATCTATGGCGTATCTTGTGCCTAGGACAGTCACCCTCTTCCTCGCAGGTCTCGTCAGAAGAGGCATCGCAGCACTTCCAGCAGTCGTATAAGCCAAAACAGCGGCATCATCAATGCCAACCATTACTCCTCTCTTCTTCTCAACCGCCGCAGCGAGAACCAGAAACGCCGTTCCAACAATGCTTATACTGTGAGCATCCCCCAGATTTACCAGAACGCTCTTACCCAGCTCTGGCGGTTTCCCTTTGTAAAACGCCTCATCAAGTGCAGTATAACTTTCAAGGATGACCTCGCTGTATTTTTCGCCGGCTTTAGTGGCTTCAGGAACGCTTGAAATTTTTCCCTGGAGAATATCAACATAAAGCCTGTCAGTGAGGGTTCTATCAAGCTCATAAACCGTCTGGATAAGAGTTGCGGCACTGTACAAGTCCATCATGCCCATCTTCGCCATCTTTATAGGGTCCAGACCGCTTGGTTTTCCGTCTTCTATTTTTATAACGGTATCAAAACCTTCTCCGGGAAACTCTCCGTGAGTATCAAAAATTATCGCACCGTAGCCGAGGGCCCTGTATCTGTCTGCCAGATACTTCAAAACCCTCAGAGGATCGTCATCAATTCCGAAAACCTTCAGAGTTCTCCCGTGGTAAATTGGGTCATAATATATGCTCTTCTCCTCATCCCTGAGGAGTTCAACAGCCAGTTTGCTATACTTCATAAACCCCACCGTTCTAATATCGCCTTTGAGGTATAAAGGGATTCTGGTTCAGGTATGAAAACAGAAAATCAAATAACCTTTATCATCCTTTCTGCCCACGGACTTATGCGCACTCTCATATAACCCCTTAACCTTTCATCAACTTCTTTGTCTCCTGTATAAACCCGCACCATCCCTTTTTCAATCTTTGAAGGTGTTGCAACAATTATTATGTTTTCCTTTGGTATGTGCCTGAGAACCTCAGCCGAAAACTGCTGATTGCCCCTTCCAAAAAGGAAGTTGAGTCCTCCGATTACTGTAACAATGATTTTTGGATTTTTATCAACAAAATGGAGCAGATCTCTCTCTTGAGCATCCTTGATTAGAAGTCTTGCTTTTCCATCCTTAATCTCAACAATATCAACACCCAAAAGGGTTCCATTTATACCAAGTTTGTCCTTAAGTCTCTTGATGGTCGACCCTGCACCGAGGAAGTATATGCCGTCCTCAAGCTCTTCATAAAGAGCCTCAATTATCGCTTCTATGTCCTCGGCTTCATTCGTCCTGCTCGGTTCTTTAGCTCCCTGAACGAGGAGCTCGATATAGGGAGTCAAAGCCCTTCCATAATGCCGCGGTCTGATCTCATCACGTCTAAAGGCATTCTCATCCAGATCCATGATATCCCTCTCAATTACTTGGGCGTTTCCTCTAATAAATTCCACAAGGATTCTGGCGGCATCTTCAGGTGAGGCTGCAAAAATACCGGAAAACATTTTTACACCAGTAGGGATTCCGAGAATGGGTCTCTTCCGGCCAATAGCGAGATATATATCCCTCGCCGTCCCATCTCCCCCAGCAAAGAGTATAAGGTCTGTCCTTTCCGCCATAATTCGAGCGAGAGTTCTGGTGTCCTCACTGCTTGTATCAGGAATTTCGACTCCAAGGACATTTTTATACTTAATTTCCCTGTGTTTGATAACCTCAAATTGAAAATTTGAATTTTTTAGGGCATTTTCACCCAGACCATCGGGTCCTGTTAAGAACTCAATTTTCCTGCTCTCTGGGTAGTGGGAGAGCTCATGAAGACAGAGTTTTGCAAGATCCAAAGCTATTGGACGCGCTCCTCGTCGGATAGCCTCCTCAACAACACCATCTGTGCCTTTAAGGGCAACTTTTCCACCCATTCCTGCTATTGGATTGACAATAAGCCCAATTTTCACTTTTATCACCTCATGTATTTTCTGGCAAAGACCGTCAGAAATACAGCCCACATAAACATTCCAAAAAGAGCCTCAAGAGAAGCAAAAATTCTTCCAATCCCTATAGGGTGATAATCCCCATAACCTAAGGTTGTTGCTGTAACTATGCTGAAATATTCATAGTCGAGAAAAGAACTCAATGCCACTTTTAAGCCCTCAACACTGCCGGTTAAATAATAAAGAAATGGAAAAAGAATATTGACTGCTGCAAGCCATATTAAAATTGGTCTCTTCCAGTCAGTTCCATATCTGCAGGTTAGATCAACAAAGAGCCACTCGAAATATGCCTCGGCCTTACGGAGGAACCGTGTGAATCTTCTACCTTTAACATTGAGTTTTTCTTTCCTCTTAGCTAACATCTCAAGATAATAATACTCATCGGCTCTTTCTTTGTCACCACTCTTTTCCCAGCTGGTTCTGGCTAAGCGGTAGAATATTTCCTCCATTCTTGGATTATTGAATCTGCATTTCTCCACTATTATAAAACCGGATACATTTAATTCGGCTATTAAATTTGGAAGAACCGTTAGATTCCACGTTGAATCCCCATAAAAACTTGTTCCTTTAAGAACCAGATTGTTATGTATTGCTACATGAATGAACTCAGGAATCTTAATTCTCCCCCCAAAGATCTCCATATGTCCCAAAATCTCAAGATTTTCGAGCAAAAGCTGTCCATGAAAATTCCTTATGCTCAACCGAACTTGTCGTTTGAATCTTGGATTGGGATCAAACTGAATATACCGTATAACCAGCAGTTCTGCCTTAACAATTTTTCTGCGTTCTTTTATTTCGATTTCAAGCTCTTTTAGATATCTCCTCATAAGGGGATATGTAACGTTGAAAGTTATACGCCGAACATCACGTAAGTTGGATAGCTCAATTCTACCATAAACATGCCCCTTCTCCCCATATTCCTCCTCACTGGGTTTTTCTTTTCCAACATGTTCCACAGAGTTCATCATCAAATACCTGACTATGCTGTCCCTTACATATATGGAACTCTCAAATTTTGCATGAAGGATATTAAGACCAAATACCCGGCAGTTTTTTACTAAAAATGTTTTACATTTGCTATTAATGAAAACCAAACGGTTTATTGTGCAGTCATGGAGCATCAATCCCCCAATATCTGAACTTTCAATAACCAGATGCCGTATTCTGGAGTTCTTAAAAATCAAGCCTTTTTCACTTTTAAATTCCGAGATCATAACATCATAAAGATAAACCCCCTCAAAATACGTGCCACCATTTTGAATTTCTTGAGCAAAAACTTTTTCTTTTATTTTCTTTATCTCGTCACCGAATAGTTTCTCCCCTTCATCATAGGGAATATGCAATGGACAATATTTTGAACCTTCCACCGCTTTCAGCCCACATCTTCTACCATTCTCATAGACATACTCGCACATTCGTAGCACCCAAGCCAGTTATTCTCAGGATATAAACTTCATGCGGAATATATTAAACTTTAACCTCAAACCCTACTTTTCAATTTTCTCATGTAGAATCTTTTTCCATTGTATTCAACTTTGATTAATTTCCCTGCTTTTAGAAGATTCTCAACAACACTC
This sequence comes from uncultured Thermococci archaeon, assembly GCA_964487115.1. GTDB lineage: Archaea > Methanobacteriota_B > Thermococci > Thermococcales > Thermococcaceae > Thermococcus. The sequence continues at coordinate 6,697 of CAZAPD010000078.1, forward strand.
CACTCAGCATTGGCTTTTTCAAGGAGCTTCTTAACTGCATCTTCCCTCATTGGATGCACAGCAGTTATGCCCAGCAGATCCTCTTCAATATTCCCCGTGAAGGCAAAGGTATTTCCTTCATAACCAATAAGATATTCGACTCTTTCCCCTCCAAGAACTTCCGCAAAGGTTTGGAATGCCTGATTTATAACCTCTTCCTTTGGGGGTTTTACCCATTTCTCCCATGGAGGTCTTGTAGGGACTGCTATATATGCCACGTCGGGATTTAACTCTTTGAGGAAGTCCGCAATTTTCTCAAATTCCTCTCCGTAGTCAATGTCATCTATAAGCATTGTCTCGGTTACAAGCCTTCCCTTAAACTCATCCCTAAATTCAAGCATCCCCTCAAGTATTTTTTCCAGTTTGAGAGTCTTGTGAGGCCTATCAATTCTTCTCCAGAGGACCTCACTGATTGTATCGAGCTTGAGGGAGACAAAATCAAATCCCAAAAGCTCTTCTCTAACGTCTTCACGCCATACAAGAGAGGAATTTGTAAGAACCGCAAGGGGAATCCCAAATTCCCTCAGGAGATCTCTTTCCTCCCCGAGATTTATATCAAGAGTCGGCTCGCCATCAGGGACAAATGTCAGATAATCGATTTCCTCTTTCTGACTTCTGCTCTCATTAATCTTCCTTTCCACCTCCCGGAATATGAAATCAGGCTCGTAGAAATGCCGTCTCTTAACTTCCATCTTCAGTGTCTTTCCTATCTGACAGTAGACACAGGCATAAGAGCACACTTTATCTGGAATGTTGTTTATTCCAAGACTCTTTCCGAGACGACGTGAGGGAACTGGGCCGAAAGCTATCATACCACCACCGGAATTAGGTGAGCCTAAAAGCGTATAAACTTTTGCCTTTGGTTGGAATTGGGATAGCTGCACTATTTAAGCACACATCACCCTAACGGAGTTTCTTGAAATAACTCTTCATTGCAGGCCAATTCAATGCGATATGAACAACAGACAAACCAAAGAAAGCAAACCCCAGATATACATGAAGGGCATCTATAAGAGACATCGGAAGAGACACTTTAAAATAAACCAGAATGGGGGCCATCAACAGGAAAACTCCACTTATCCCTGTAATCAACCAGAGAAAGAAGAGTATCAACGACACCCACATTCTAAGTTTGAAGCTCATTTCATCACCCCTTCATGAAAGTTTTACCGTTTATTGTTATTTCCTCTGCTCTCCATTCTCCATCTTCAAATACGGCCTTTACCTTTATCCTCTCACCGGCATGAATTAAAGTTAGCATCTCTCTCCAGTTATAACTGAGGCCATCTGAGGTCGTCCATCTTCCCCTAACTGCAACATGCGTGCCGTTCACAACAAAATATCTACCAGCAGCATTGACCTCTTCCACGATTCCAGAAATTATCTTTTCAGAGGTATTTGAGATGAGTGTCGGAGTGGAAGTAGATGAGGTGTTATTCAGTTCTGTAGATGATACAGCACCCACATAGAAATATACGGTAACCCTCTCCTCTGTGCCATATGGGCAGTTTGATCCATATTTAAACACCACATCAAGTGTTCCATTACCGAGAACTTTCACTTTATACTGTTTAACAGCTGTATAAGGATCCACCAGCTTAGTCTCAGTTTCCTCCACTATCTTGACATTCTTAGCATTTTCAGTAAGAATCTTCCAGTCAGAATATGGGCATGGCTGGGCATGCTTGAATTTTATCGTCACGTTTATTGTAACTTCCTCTCCGGGGTTAGGAACATAAATTTTTGCAGGAGTTACACACAGCAAATCCGAGCCTTCATGGGAAGTTACCGAACCAATATAAACAACACCGTTTGTTGTTACACTCTCATTGCTTTTATTTGCTGGGATCGGCTGAATCGAAGTTTTAGTTAAGTGATCCTCAGCTAACCTGACACTAAAAGGCATCAATATTAATATTGCACAGATTATAAAGGAAATCATTATACGCCGCTCCATGATAGTAAATTATTACATATGTAAGCTATTTAAATATTTCGCATATAAATGCACAACTTTAGGCCTTAAAAGCATTAAGTGAGCAGGAAGCTTTATAAATCAAACTCCACCCTCAGTGAGCCTAAGGTGAGAAAATGAGCCAGAGAATAAACGCAAGCCTTCATGCAAAGAAGGTTGCCAACCTCTATCACGGAATGGGCTCGATCAGGACTCCCCGTTGGTTTTACTCATTCATACCTTTCAAAATAGCAACTGGAGGTAGTTCATTACTCATCCCTCTGTATCTGCTGAGCTTAGGTGGAAGTGCAAAGGATGCCGGGCTGCTGGTTGCTCTTGCAAGTCTGAGTTCCATGCTTGGAAGCTTGTTCTGGGGAAGATTGAGCGATAGAACACTGAAAAGGAAGCTGTTCATCTTAATAGGCATTGCCAGCACCTCAGCTTTTCTTCCAGCAATGGCATTTATCAGAACTCCCTTCCAGCTCATGCTTCTGAACGTAGCATATTCATTCTTCTTGGCTTCCACGATTTCAGTTCCAATAGTACTCGTCCTTAGAAGTGTCAGGAAATACCTCTGGGATTACGGTATAGGGAGGTTCAACCAGATATCAGGCTGGGCATGGGTTGCCGGATTGGTTCTGGGATTGGGATTGATAAAGAGCATGTCAATCCAGAGTCTCCTGATTCTCTTTGCCCTCATCAACACTCTCTCACTGGTCTGGGCAGCCAGGACCATAAGAGAGGCTCCAATATATGTGAGCAGAAAAAATATCAGGAACTTTGGAAACCATGTTGTCGAAAAAATGCGCTACATGCCGAGCTTTATTTTACACATCCCAACAAAGATGAAAACGCTGGAGCATAGAGCATTCTATCTCTCAGCATTCCTTTTCTGGCTTTCCTCCGGGATATACTTCACCCAGTTCCCTGTCTTTATGACCAGAACGGGCATGGACAAAAGCATGATATACCTCGCGGCAGTATTAAACTCCGGAATCTCCGCGTTCATGTATCTGCGTGTTGGATTGCTTCTGCAGAAGGGAGATGGCCTCCAGATTTTAAGGAAAGGTCTCATAATGCGGTTGATTGCAGTAGGTATGATGGCTTTTTCGGCATTGATAAGCCCGCTTCTTGCTCTTCTTTCCTATGCTCTCGCCGGCTACTCATGGTCGCTCATTGGAATTTCCTCAACCTCAATAATCGGAAAGCTTGCGGGAGAGAGGGAGAAAGGCTCCGCCATGGGGTTTTTAAACCTTGTAAATTCACTTGGATATGTAGCGGGCAGCCTGCTGAGTGGCTTTCTGGTGGACTATGGCTTTGCAACCACATTTGCCACCGGAGGTTTCTTCCTTGTGCTGAGTATGAGGGCATTAAAAGACATAAAATGATGTCAGAACTTTAGAACTCTCGCCAGAACAATAAGCGGATCCCACACCGGTGCAAATGGTGGAGCATAGGCTAAATCGGCAAAGAATAAGTCTTTTGTCGTAAAACCAGCTTGTAACGTAATGGCAAATGCGTCAATTCTCGGAAGTACATCTGATCCAACCGCCTGGAGTCCTAAGAGTTTATCTGTTTCTTTATCTGCCACTGCTTTGAGCCAGATTTTCTTTCCACCGGGGTAGTAGTGAGGCTTTGTTCTTGCTTCAATGAAACCCGTCTTAACATCATATCCCTCTTTCAATGCCTCGCTTTCAGTTAAACCTGTCTTCCCGATTTCCAAATCCATGAACTTCGTTATTGATGTCCCTAGAACACCAGGAAAGTGAATTTCATTTCCAGCTATGTTGCTACCTGCAACGTAGCCCATTTTGTTTCCTGGAGGAGCTAGAGGAACCCAGACTCTTCTCCCAGTAATTATGTGCTTTGTCTCAGCAACGTCTCCAGCCGCATAAACATTCTCAACACTAGTCTGCATCTTTTCATTCGTCCATATTGCACCAGTTTCTCCAATTCTAACGCCAAGCTGCTTTGCCAGCTCAATGTTCGGCTTTATTCCCGTTGCTATCACAACTAAATCAGCCTTGTACTCGTTTGCATCAGTAACGACTTTCTCAACCCTCTCTTTGCCTTCAATTCTTATTGTTAGCTCCTGCAGGCGGAGATTTATGTGCTCCCTAAGCTTTGCCTCGACGATATCTGTGATTTCTTTGTCATAGCTTTTCCTTAGAACTCTTTCGCTCCTCCCAATGAGCGTTACATTCTTTCCTTGAGCCGCAAAAGCCTCAGCAATCTCTAATGCTATGTATCCTGTTCCGATAACTACTACATCTTTAACATCATATTTCTGCATATACTCCCTTATCGCAACTGCATCGGGAGGCAAATCAGCTGTAAAAACTCCCTCTAAGTCAATTCCTTCAATTGGTGGGAGCTTAGGGGATGCTCCATTGGCAAAAACCAGATAATCCCACTCGTATTTGTGCTCACCATCTTTTTCTTGAACCCTAACTTGTCCTTGCTCAACTTCCACAACTTTAGCATTTAAGTGCAGATCAATGCCCCTCTTCTTTATGAAGAACTCTGGAGGATAATGCATCAGCTTTTCTTTTGGGGAAATTCCTTCAACAACATAGGGCACTCCACAAGGAGCGTGGCTCACCCATTCCGTTGCTTCAAAGACTTTAACATCCCAGTCAGGCTTTAAACGCTTGACCCTTGAAGCAGCACTCATTCCCGCAGCTCCACCACCGATGACAACAACTCTCTTACTCATTTTTCTTCACCACTAAAGGTTCAAAACCAAAGGTTTAAAAAAGTTGGCGGGCAAAAATGTAGAAAAGCTAAAGATTCAGAGGGAACTTAACATAATCCAAAACGCTTCCTTTAGCTTTTTTAATCTCAACGTGTTCAACTAAATCCTTAAACTGACCTCCCAAGAGACCATCGCCGATTATTGCACTTCCTTGAGCGGCTTCCTTAGCTTTCCCTTCTAAGCCTCTTTGCTTAACCACAGGCAAACCGAACTTTTCCTCGAGGAGATCTTTAACATCTTCCCTAAGCTCTTTGATGTGCATAAGCCTTCCAGAGAGGATTATCTCCCTCGGCTTTTCAATAATTGTCAATTCACTTGCTATGGCTTTTACAAAGCCGTCTTTCATTGCCTCCCAGGCTTTTGCAAAGTTTTCCTCATCTAGACGCTTGGCGAACTCTTCTGGAGATAAAATCTCACCAGTTGCTATTATTGAAGCTCCTCCATAGAAGAGGTGCCACTTTTTTATCTCACCAATCAAATAAGCAACCTCTCCATCCAAAGCGCCGCTGTTGACAAATGCCGGCCCGGGAAAGATAGTTCCGCCAATTCCATCGACTATCTTTCCTTTGTCAACTGCTCCAGCGAAGTTGTAGCCAAAGCCGACCTCAAGCAAAGCGAATGAAACCTCTTCATAGGGAATGCCTAAGCGCTTAGCTTGGTCGTAGATTGCTAAAACAGTTATTGCCATTTTATCTGCAGTTCCCATGTCAATCTTGTTGTATTTCCTAAATTCGGGCACCGTTGGGAGGTGTATTATTCCTGGAATAAACCAAACGTTCATCTCTTTTTCTCTCATCTCATCAACCATCCTCTGGAGACCAATTAAAACAGGAATTTGCTTCATCTCCTCTTCCCTAACGAGGGTCATCTCAAATCTGTCTTTCTCAGTTAGCCCATTGATGTGCCTCAGCGGAATTCCATAACCAGAAGGCCCAATTATTATGTTAGCTTTAAACCCTTCAATGGCTTTTACAATCTTACTTGGCTCTTCAGCTACAACCTCACTTGGAAAGCTTAAGTCGAGCTTTATCTTCTCATTTTCAAGCCCAATAACATCAAAGCTCCCTGTTCCAGGATCAACGCCTATAACCCTCATTTTATCACCCAAGAAAAAGAAAAGTACAGAAGCTATAAAAGTTGTGAGCTCATTCCTTCTTACCTTCAATGTAATATTTGCCTTTAATTTTTATCAACCTGTAGATTTCACCTTCTTCAAGTTTAAAATTCGGTTTTTCAATTTCAAATGTTTCGTAACTTTCCATATCCATAAACTGAGCTTCTTTAGGAGTTAAGCTTGTGAGCATTGCCTCCCTTTTTTCATGTTCAACAGTATCCATCCTCTCTCTTCTCACAGTCCTCCACTCGAAATGTTCAATTTCTTGCGTGGAGAGATTTCTGAGGTTTATCCCCTTACCGCTGACCTCTTCAACTTCGTATATATTCCCTTTTTCATCCCCCACAATGTCTCCCTTCCGGAATTTCGGCAGACGCACGCTCACGCTTGTTCTGTAAACCTCCTTGCTCGTCTGCCT
>CAZAPD010000079.1:0-12438 GCA_964487115.1 uncultured Thermococci archaeon
CTCCCTCTGGAAAGGCTGCAGGAGCTGGTGGAGAAAGCCGGGGGACATATCCTCAAAAGCGGAGCCTTTGAACCGGGCCTGCCACACTACCTCGCATATATCCCCAGGGAGTACGTGGCACAGATAAAGGATGAGAAAAAACGTGTCGAACTCCTAAAACGCTGGGATAGAGCATATGAAAAGTGGAAGAGAGGAGCGGAGCATCCGCCGGTAGGGTGGCTGGTGGCAAGGAATTAAAATTAAAACTTGATTTTGAATGACTTATACCATGCTTTTGGACTGCCGATCGCAGGATATACCATATACCTTTCAACAGCGTTGTTGTTTCTTAGGAATTTGTCTATATGATATTTCAGCTTTTCATTGTTGCTCTCAAGGAATCTGAGAAGAACGTCGTAATCTCCACCGAGATATTCCGTCACCTCGTATATCCTCGGATTATTAATGGCCTCTGTCAGGAACTCGTTTATCTCCTCTATCTTTGCGTGTTGATTCAGCTTTACCATTACATCTGCATATGCTACATCCGCTGCCCTTAAAAGTAAAAGTCCGATGATCTGCAGATATCCCTTCTCCTGAAGTCTCATCCTGCGACGTCGAACGGTGGTTATAGACACTCCAATCCTCTTTGCTATCTCAGTGTCACTCATCCTGCCGTTTTCTCTCAATGCCTGATATATTTTAAGGTCAATGTCATCTAATTTATTCTTGAAAATGCTCTTCAGTACTAAAACTTCCTCATCTTCCATGTTAATTCCTTCCATGTGAATAATTTCGCCATTAATCTAAAATAAATTTTTCGCATTTTTGAAATTCTAAAATTAATTTCATCCAAATATGTTCTAAAAAGATTAAAAGGAGACCTCAGGAGAGCCAGTGCTTTGGTGTAAACTGATCCGGAGCTACTGAGGCTTTTATCCTCATCAGGACATAATAAACAATGCCTGTTAAGATGAATGTCTGTATTGGAGGTATGCCGACAAAATGCTTGTACTGCATATAGTATCCAAATATAATGCCGATTGCCAGAGACACAGTTGCTATCCAATTCCAGCCTTCAATGTCCTCCCACTCTTCTTTCCTGAGAATAAAGAAATCCACCATTATGATTGCAGCCATTGCTGGGAAGACTATACCAAGGAGCAAGAGGAATTGCATATATTTCCCAAGGATTCCTGCAAGGGCTAAGATTATTCCTATCACTGTTAGGGCTGCTGTTGCTACAGCCCTCCCCCTGCCAGTTCTTAGATTAAGCATATTCGAGAGTGCCAGTCCCGGTGTATATACGTTGACTATCTGAGTTGTCCATTGAGCGATGAACATCATAAAGTAAGCCCAGAACGGATATCCCAGTGCTACCATTACTGCAACAATATCCCATGAACCTACACCTACTGCCATTATAGCACCAACGATCATGAGCACAAAGCCCACCATCATTGTTAGTGATGGCATAAGCACTGCATCTTTCCATGTAGGCTTGCACATTCTGCTGTAATCTGATATCATAACCCACTGACACACGTTGACACCTATTACTGTTGAAACAGCTAAACTCCATGCCATTGCATGTGAAGGCTTCCAGTTAGCTATACCTGCCACACCATGAAGTTTTATTGAGAGATAAACACCCAGTCCAAATATAAACAGTCCTATTGGAACCGCTAGATAATCAGTCCACTTTATTGAAGTATAACCTATAATTGCTGGAATTGCAAAGATAACTCCAAGTATCAGGGTTATAACTGCCCATGCGGCCCAGTTTGCTTGGTAGTTAATGCCTAAAGCCGCACATATGGCATTCCCCATAACTGCAGTTTGAATTCCCCACCATCCAAGACCCATCAAAATCACTGCAAGTGCTATTAAAGTCCTTGCTTGAAGACTGCCGAAAGCCTGTCGTGCTATAACTGTCGATGGTCTCCCAACTTTTGCACCAATGTATGCTTGGAGTGCATCTCCTATCCATGTGATAAAAAGGGCCAGAGCCACAACCGCTGCAACTTCTTTAACACTTAAACCTTTGACGAGTCCTGCTCCTACCATTACAACAGGAAGACAGAACTCGACTCCTGCATAGACTACTGCTGGACTTATCCATGATTCTCTGCTTGTCAGTGGCACCATGTCTATAGCCTTATCCTTTTCTTCAGATGCCTTCAACTTTTCTACTACTCCCAAATTTCACACCTCCATCAAGTTATACGCGTAATTAAAGAGAGAGAAATTCTCTTTCAGCTTTTGTTAATCTCTCCCCTCTTCCATTCAACACCGCTACATCATCCTCAATCCGAATTCCAAATTTTCCGGGAAGATAAATCCCCGGCTCAATCGTGAAGACCATACCCTCGGCGAGAATTGTAGAATTTCCTGGGGATATATATGGTTCCTCATGCACATCTAAACCTAAGCCGTGACCGGTTCTGTGGGTAAAGCATTCACCATAACCAGCTCTCACTATATACCCCCTTGCCGTCCGGTCAACATCTCCAGCAGTTACGCCTTCTCTCACAGTTTGAAACGCCTTCTCTTGGGCTTCTTTCACTATTTCATACACTGTCTTCGCTTCTTCAGAAGGTTCACCAACAAACACTGTTCTTGTTATGTCAGAGCAGTAACCCCTGTATTTAGCTCCATAATCGAGGACAATAACATCTCCCTGCCTGATTTTCCGATCGGTTGGTCTGTGATGAGGATTCGCACCGTTTGGTCCTGATGCTACAATTGGTTCAAAAGAGACTCCATCCGCACCGAGGCTTTTTACGAGATACTCAATCCATGCCGCAAGCTCCTTCTCGCTTCTACCCTCGATTCCTTCTTCTAAGAGATTGTAGAAGACTTTATCGACAATTTTTGCCGCTTTTTTAAGGAGTTTGACCTCTTCTTCACTTTTAATGACTCTGAGTCCTGAGAGGAGCGAGTTGAGAGTATCAAGCTTGTAGCTCTGCAGAAATTCAGCCTTCAAAAGAGTTCCAACTGGCATGGTGTCATCCACCAGTAGTCTCCCCTTCTCAGGGAAATTCTTAGCCAGAATGCTGGCAAACAGCGCGTAGGGATTCTCGCCATCCCGCCACAGAAAAACTCTGCCAAGCTCCCAGCTGTCGAGCTCATTTTCATACAGTTGGGGTGCTATTATACTCGGCTCCTCTTCCGCCGGAATAAGCAGAAGAAAAAGCCTCTCAAGTGATCCAAGAGGGTTTATTCCTGTGAGATAATAGAAATTGGAGCCGGGGGCAACAAGAGCCCCCACAGCCTCCTCTTTTCTCATAACCTCCTGAAGTTTTGAAATTCTTTTCCTGTAGTCCATCACCCCTGCCTCCTCTGTTTTCTTAATGATTTCGTCTTTTCCCAGTCAATCTCCATCCGCTGGGGATCAATTACTACGCCGTAGACTTCCTTCGCAACTTCAAGAGAAATCAGGTCATTCCTGTAATCCTCCAAGACAAGCTCCGGATCCCTCTCTAAGGGATCACCCCACCCTCCACCTCCAGAAGTCCTGATGCTTATTAGGTCTCCTTTCCTCAAAAGCTCAGCTGAGATTCTGCGTATTTCCTCTCCCTTTCCATCTCTGTAAACAATGACCCTGTTACCGGGTCCGGGGAGTCCCCCCTCAACACCCCAAGGCGGAAAGTCGTGCCTTCCAACCTGAATCGTAACCAATGCCTGACTGTTTAGGATTCTGTACTCTCTAATGACACCAAAGCCACCTCTGTGCTTTCCATGACCAACTCCATCCTCAACGTTCAGCATGTATCTCTCCACGAGAATCGGGAAGTTTCGCTCGTAGACTTCAGATGAAGCTATGTATGTTTCGCCATCTCCACACGCAACGAGACCGCTCGTTCCATCCATGTCGTAACCCGCACCCCATCCTCCCGGCTGGGGTTCGACTATAGCAAAAGGTTCACCTGTCCGGTCATTTATACCGCCGACTATCGTTGCTATTATTGAGAGGAAATGTCCTGCGGTTAGCTTTTCCGGAACGTGAGGAGCTAAGGCCTTCCAGACTAAGTCTGTTGCAAAGGCTATGGCTTCCCAGTCCGTTGACGTTGGAGCAGGCTTTATCGGGTGGAATATAGTTCCTTCAGGAGCTATGACCTTTAAAGGACTGAAGAACCCGCCATTCGGATAGGCATGGGGATCGGTTATCGCCATGTAGACCTCCCTAACCCCTGAAACTGTTGCCGGATAAGGCGAGTTTATAGGACTCATTACTTGCTCGGCGCTTCCAGTGAAGTCAACGATAAATTCCTCATCCGTTATTGTGATTTTCGCTCTGACATAAACAGGTTCATCCGTCCCAGCGATTGAGCTGTCTATGTAATCCTCTGCCTCAAACTCTCCCTTCGGCAGTTCTTTAAGCTTCAGAGAAGCATATTTTCTGCCATCATCAAGAAGTTTTTTCATTGCCAGCAAAACATTATCAACACCGTATTTCTCAATAAGAGTTTGTATCCTCTTCTCTGCGACCTTCATCGATGCTGCCTGAGCTTCCATATCTCCCAAGGTGTACTCAGGCAACCTTGAGTTTTCAAGGATTATGTCTATTACATCCTTGTTGGGCTTTCCCTCCTTGTAGAGTTTCACGCATGGCAGCTGAATTCCCTCCTGATATATCTCAGTGGCATTGGGATTCCAGCTTCCGAAAGCCATACCTCCAACTTCAGTCCAGTGTCCTTTGTTCAGAATCATCCCAATGAGTTCATCCCTGTAGAAAACTGGAAGAGCCAGCGTTACATCGTTTAAGTGTGTTCCCGATTCGTAGGGCACATTACTCACGATGACGTCCCCTGGATGGAGATTGTTCCCCCATTTATCCAGCACTTCCCTGGCAGCAAAGTCCAGAACCCCAGAGAACGCAGGAACACCCGGTGCCTGTGCGATTAAGTTGCCTTTAGAATCCGTCATCCCCACGGCAAAATCGAGAACCTCATAGATAACCGGACTCTTGGCAGTTCTTGCAAAGGCTTGGAACATCTCCTCGTTAGCAACTACAAGGCCATTCTTTATTATCTCCAGGGTAAAGGGATCCACGCTCATTCAATCACCTCCTATAAATGACGATGTTTCCATACTTATCCCTCACAAGCTCCTGATTTTCGAGAACGAGAACTGTTGAAGTCGGATCTTCAAGAATAGCAGGTCCATTGATTTTCTTTTCTATCGGTATCTTCCTTCTGTCAAACACCGGCATGTTGATGAAATCCCCATGTATGAAGACATTTCTGTACTCTCTGATGGCGTCCTTTACAGAAAGATTCTCCTCTTTGATCTCCCGTATAGCCGGCCGCTTGACTTTCACAACCCCAACTCCGTGGAAGTTCACTATCTCAACCGGGCTGTCCGGGAGTCTGAAACTGTATGCTCTCTCATGATACACATGGAATCTCTCAATGATATGTGGTATGTCTTTCTCCTCAATAGTTCCAGTCTTCACCGGCACTTTGACCGTGTGCTCCTGACCCTTGTACCTCATGTCGGCGTAGTGGAATATCACCAGCTCTTTGGCGCTGAGGCCTTCCTCCTCTTCAAAGATCCTGGTTAGTCTTTTGTCGACCTCGGAATAGGTTTCATTGATGGCCTCGATGTTTTCAACCTCAACCTTAAGAACGTTCGTTGTTATCACATCGTGCCGTATATCCGTGAGCAGCATTCCCCACGCCGAGAAAACTCCAGGTGGTATGGTTGGGATGATTATCTTTTTAATCTCCAAATCCTCAGCTATGAATGGAGCAAACATCGGACCGGAACCACCGTGAGCTATTAGAGAGAATTCCCTGGGATCATAACCTTTCTGAACCGATATCAATCTTATTGCATTTGCCGCGTTTTCATTTGCGATTTTAACGATTCCTTCAGCGGCTTCCTCAACAGAAATGTTGTAGTAATCAGCTATCTTCTTCACGGCTTTTACTGCCAGATCTCTGTATATCTTCATCTCACCACCGAGGAGATATTCAGGGTTAATGAGGCCGTTTATTACGTATGCATCGGTAACTGTTGGCTCTTTACCTCCTTTCCCGTAGCAAGCTGGCCCGGGATCAGCCCCCATAGCCTTAGGTCCAACCCTAAGGTTGCCAACTTCATCAATCCACGCTATGCTTGTGCCACCATTTCCAACTTCTTCGATCTCAATCACAGGAACCTTCACTGGATATCCCGGATTGAACTTATCCCGCCCAACAAAATACTCACTGTGAACTTTTGGCGTTAGATTTTCAACGAGACTGGCCTTCGTAGTTGTACTGCCTCCATCAAGAATTATCACATTTCTTTCATTCAACAATTCAGCTATCGCTATACCCCCTATAACACCAGCAATCGGACCGGACTCTATGGAGTATATCGGGAACTCTTTGACAAAATCAAACGATGCCATTCCGCCGTTGGACAGCATGGAGAAGAAGGATCCCTCATATCCCATGCCCCGTATTTCTCGCTCAAGTATTGAAAGATAGCGTGTCATTTTGGGTTTAACAAAAGCATTAAGAACCGCCGTACTGGTGCGTTCGTATTCACCCCACTCTCTGGTGATTTCATGAGCCAGCGTTACAGGAATATCCTCCTTTCCCTCTTCTTTCAGAACCTCTTTTACTATCTCCCCAGCCTCGATTTCATGCTCTGGATTTGCATATGAATTGAGGAAACTTATGCATATCGATTCAACACCCTCTTTAAGGAGTCTCCTTACAGCTTTCCGCACTTCTTCTGCATTTAATGGCTTGAGCTCAGTACCATCACCCAAGACCCTTTCATCAATCTCAAGACTGAGATATCGGGGGACAAAGGGCTTGGGTTTTTTGTATCTGAAATTATACATATCCCTCCTATTTGCTCTCTGGAGTTCTAAGATGTCCCTGTGACCCCAAGTAGTCAGCAGCCCGACTTTGGCCCCATCCCTTGTTATGATGGAATTTATAACGAGAGTCTGGCCGTGAATAACCATAGTTACCTTGGACATGTCTAACTTGCTCTTCTTCACGGTGTTCAGAACACCTATAGATGGCTCGGACGGTGTGGTTTCTCCTTTTACCCAAACAAAATCGCCGCTTTCATCATTATATCCAACCAGATCTGTGAAAGCACCACCGATATCAACACCCAGCCGATACCCCATATTTTCGCCTCCTGAATTTTTGATGTTTAAATTTTTCATAATATATGCCCAAATTACATACAAATACGAAAATATGTTAATATTATTTAAATATTTTTGGACAAAATTTAACTTCAAATGTTATGGGAGATGCAGTAAAATCAGTTGTTGAAGCTAAATTTATGCATTTATTTGAGTTAAAACTTAACACATAACCCTTTTATAGAACCAAATTTGACAAAAACTTGAAATTCGGATGGGAGGTAAATAGTAATGGTAGAGGTATTCAATTTTAACAAAGAATGGGAAAAGAGTCTTGGACGAGCAGTGAAGGTCATTGACATGGATGAAAAAATTCAAGCCGGAATACTTACAATGCCTCCCCATACCCGACTTCCCGAGAAAGGATTCAGCATTCACAAAGAGTATCATGAGTTTGCATATATTATCGAGGGTGAGGTTACATTGGTGACAGATAGCGGAGAATTCACTGCAAAAAGTGGAGAATTCATATATAACGAACCCAACACTCCTCATTATACTGTGAACAGAGAGGATAAGCCAGCTAAAGTTCTGTGGATGCTTGTTAGGATCTGAGAGAATAACGAAAGGGAATGCAGTAAATTAAAACTCTCTCTCTACAAGAAACTCGGCCAGCAGCTCCAAATCTTTCCTTGCCTCGCTTTCAGGAAGCACTTTCAGAGCCTCGTTCGCCTCCCTGACGAGGTTCTTAGCGTAGTGAGCAGCGTAATCTATGCTACCATATTTTTTGAGAAGTTCAATGGCTTTGGCAACCTCCTCCTTCATCTTATCATCGTGGATAAGCGCATCCCCCTTTGCATCCCCAGCATACTTGCCGAAGACCTGCAGGAACTCGGTCTTGTCCTTCTCGCTCGCATTGTCAAAGAAATGGCTGACTATTAAGGTTTTTTTGCCCTTCCGTATATCGCTTCCCACAGGCTTTCCAAGCTTTTTCTCGTCCGCTATAAGGTCAAGTACATCATCCCATATCTGGAAGGCTATTCCGACGTTCCTACCCCACTTCGACAGGGCTTGAATGTACTCCTCACTGTCCGTTCCAACTATGGCACCTATCCTTGCTGAACCGTCAAAGAGTGCCCCTGTCTTACCGCTTATCATTTTAAGATACTCTCCAACACTTACCTCCTCTTTCGTCTCAAAGTCTATGTCCATGGCTTGACCTTCACAGAGTTCGTTTGATGTTTTTGCCATAACATCGAGAATTCTAACGACTTTTGAAGGTTCTACCGGCGTCTTTGCTATAGCTTCAAAGACCTTTGAAAAGAGCAGATCTCCAGCAAGGATTGCCATATTGACTCCCCAAACCTTATGCACTGTAGGTCTTCCCCGACGGAGCTCGTCCATATCCATGATGTCATCGTGAACGAGAGAGTAGTTGTGCAGGAGTTCAACCGCTGCCGCTGGGTACAGAGCCTTTTCAGGATCACCCCCAACAGCTTCCGCCGCCCTGAGGACAACAAACGGTCTTACCCGCTTCCCCCCGGCGAGCGGATAATGTCTTACTGCATCATACAGCTCTGTAGGTTCTTTTTCAGGAATAAGCTCAAATATGACTCTGTCAACAACCTTCGCTTGCTCTTTTATTCTCTTAAAGAGGACATCGAACTTCCCCATCATACCACCTCACATTATTTCAACAGAGTACCCGTTCCTCGATACAAAGACGTCCCTTCCTATTAAATACCCTTCTTCTTCAGCAAGTTCTGCATAATGGGTTAGCATCCTGAAATCCCCGTGAGCAGGAACGATATTCTCTGGGTTGAGAATCCTGACCAGATAACGGTGATCCTCCCTTGAGGCGTGTCCGGATACATGCAAGTCTTTAATCATTCTCACACCTTTCATTTTAAGCTTTGTCTCTAATGCATATCTTTGAGCGATATTAAGAGGATTTGGTATAACCCCTGCAGAAAACACAACAGTATCCTCTTTACCGATATTATAGAGCTCTCCATTGGCCATTCTCGTCAGAACTGCCCCAGGCTCACCCTGGTGGCCCGTTACTATAAGCAGGTAATTCTCTCTCGCCCCGGCAACTTCCTTAAGAACCTTTTTGATAGCATTAGGGCTCCTTAGAACCCTCGAACCCTTCATTTTTATAAGGCCAAGCTGTTTAGCCATTCCGGTATATTTTGCAAGTGAGCGGCCTATTAACACTGCTTGCCTGCCCATGGCATTTGAAACCTCAATCAGCTCCTGAAGCCTTGAGATATGGGAAGCAAATGTAGTTGCTATGAGTCCCTTCTCCTCCATTCCCTCATAGAGAAAGAAATCCTCAAGGAGCATCTTTGCAACAGCTTCACTGGGTGTCTTTGTCGGTTGAGCAACACGGGTGGATTCCGGAATGAGAATTCTGACTCCTTCCTGTCCGAGCTCCTTCAGACGCTTATAATCAGGTTTTTCCCCAAGGGGATTGTTGTTATCAAATTTGTAGTCACAGGCATAAACAACGGCTCCTTCGGGAGTGTGGACAACGACGATTGCTGACTGGGGAATTGAATGGGTTATCTGAATAAACTCTATCGCAAGATTCTCACTAACTTGCACAATCTCACCGTAGTGAGTTTCATACATCGGATTCTTAACCTCAAAATACTGCTCACTTTTCACCTCACTCTTTGCGAGCTTTATCGTGTAGGGCGTACCGTATATCGGGACGTCTGGGTAGTGAGGAGCCAGCTTCGCGACGGCTCCAATGTGATCAAGGTGGCCATGAGAAAATGCTATTGCAACGACTTTTTTATCCCTGATAGGCCTATCATCCGGTATTGCTCCAAGCTTCTGGAGCTCCTTTGTTGGAAAGTGCTGAATGCTAACATCCTCATGGATTAAAACTCTGTCCAGCCTGATTCCCATGTCGATTATAACAACCTCCCCGTTGTATTCAACGGCAGTCATGTTCTTCCCTACTTCCTCGTAACCGCTAAGCGTGTAGATTTTTATCATATCTTATCCTCCTTTTTGGCCTCTAAGCTCATAATGAGCATAAGGCCACGTTGAGTAATAGTTGAGTGATGGGTTTAAAAAGGTGTGCATCCATGAAGAGAGAAAAGATAAATCAGCGCGCCCCAAGGTACGCCAGTAGGTTAATCCTCTGCTCGAGCCATTCCTTCGTGAAGCCGGTAACAACAAGTGGAACCTTCCTCAGCTCTTCGACGTTTTTAGCCCCAACGAGAAACATGGCATTTCGTATCTCCTCGATGTAACGCCTGAGGACTTTGAGGACCCCCTCCACGTCCCCCTTGACTGCAGGTTTTAGTAGCGGTAAGGCCACGCCGGCAAAAGTAGCCCCCATGGCTAAAGCCTTTGCCATCGTTATGCCGTCACGCATTCCGCCGGTGGCTATTATCGGAAGGTCCGTGGCGGAGCGAACCTCGGCGACGCTTATGGCCGTCTTTATCCCCCAGTCCCAGAATTTTAACGCCAAGTTTCTGCCCAGCTCATCCTTCGCGCGGTAGTACTCGACGGCGCTCCAGCTGGTTCCGCCGAGGCCGCCGACATCGATGGCATCAATTCCTATGCTCTCAAGCCTTATCGCCACCTCCTTGGAGACGCCAGCACCGGTTTCCTTTGCTATTATTGGATAGGGAAACTCAGCTTTGAGCTCGGCTAAAGCTTTCAGCACTCCGCGGTACTGTGTGTCACCCTCCGGCTGGACGCTCTCCTGGAGAGGGTTGAGGTGTATCGCCAGAGCGTCAGCCTGAATCATCTCAACCGCTTTGAGGGCCTCATCCATACCGTAGCGCCCCGGCATCGTCTCGGCAAACTGGGGAGCGCCGAGGTTGCCGACGAGGAAGACATCAGAAGCAACGTCGCGCACGTAGTAGCTCTCCCACGTTTCCGGCTTCCTTATCATTGCCCTCTGACTGCCGACACCCATCGGTATGTTCAGCTCCTGAGCGGCCTTCGCCAAAGTCTTATTGATTTTGCCTGCGAGCTGAGAGCCCTTGGTTCCCCCGGTCATTCCCGCTATGAAAATCGGGTAGTCGAACTTCCGGCCAAGGAACTCGACACTTAGGTCTATTTCGTCCTTATCAATCTCGGGAAGAGATGTGTGAATAAAATAAACATCATCAAAGCCATTGCTTACATGAGCTTCTACCTGACGTTTGAGACAGTGCTCTATATGCTCAAATTTCCTGATAATTGTGAGCTCTTCCCTATCGAATTCCTCCATCCATATCACCCGAAGAAAAAATTAGCAGAGAGAGTTAAGAGGTTTTTGGGTTCAATTTTTGAATGTTAAAAGTTAAGGTTTTAAAGTTTAAATAGTATCATGACACTTATTTTACTAACTTTGCTCTGAGGTGTTTGCAGTGTTGAATATCTCTAATAATTCGGTAGAAATAGGGAAAAAGATGCTGATTATTGACTTGACTCATGAAAAAATTATCAAGAAAAAGATTAAGCCCGAAACCGTAAAACTGTATCTCGGGGGAAGAGGCTTCAACTCAAAGGTCCTCTTTGATATGGTACCCGGAAGAATAGATCCCATGAGCCCCAAGAATATCCTCGCACTGAGCAACGGAACCTTCGCTGGAACTGCACTTCCGATGACCAGCAGGCTTCACATAAGCACCCTCTCGCCACTCTCCGGAATTCTTGGGGACGGTAACGCCGGCGGTGAGTTCTCTGCAATGCTGAAATTTGCCGGTTATGAGCAGGTTATCTTAATCGGAAGGGCCAAAAAACCGAAGTACATCTTCATCGAAGACGATAACGTCGAGATAAGAGACGCAGGAGAACTCTGGGGTCTGACCACTGGTGAAACAGTTGACTGGCTGAGAGACGAACACGGTGACGAGGTCAGTGTTGCAGGAATTGGTCCGGCGGGAGAGAACCTCGTGCGTTTCGCCACGACGATAGTGGACAAGTACCACTCCGGGGCAAGGGGAAGCGGCGCCGTGTGGGGTTCGAAGAACCTCAAGGCAGTAGCGGTCATCGGGACTGGGGAGGTTGAGCCGGCCGATCCTGAGAGATTCTACGAGATGGTCCGGGAGGACATAGAATACTTCAACCGGAACGAGTTCGTCAAAAGAATCTACTCCATCATCGGGACGCATTACGGGCTGATACAATGGTACCCAAGCTGGAAGTACTTCCAGATTCCGCTCAGCGCCAATGAGCTGCCTGTTGGGCTGAGACCCCAGGATCTGGCAGAGTACGAGGTGGGAAGGACTCAATGCTTCTCCTGTCCGCTTGCATGTAAGGACGTTTACTATCTGCCGAGCACGGATGAATACGGTACTGCGAGCGAATTCGAGTCAATATACGCCCTCGGCTCCAACAACTGCATAACC
>CAZAPD010000080.1:0-11685 GCA_964487115.1 uncultured Thermococci archaeon
GCGTGGGCAAACTCCGGTTGTGAAAAGGACGAGCTTCTCACCCCTAACGCAGAGCTGGCAACCTTTGGGAAGTTTTCCCACGAGGTATGAAAAGTAAGGTGTCTCCCTCATTGTCACCTGAGATTGTTGGGGATAGGACTTAAAAAGATTGGTTTCCCAGATATGTGCATGAAGGAAAGACCTAAAACTCTCCCTCCAACCATGAGAGATAAACATCGCTATATAGCTTTTCAGGTAATCGGGGAAAGGCCCTTCAAGAAGGAAGAAGTAAGAAAGGCTGTGTGGGATACCTGTCTTTCAGCCCTCGGAACTCTTGGTTCGGCAAGGGCAAAGCCGTGGTTGATAAAATTTGATGAAAAAAGTCAGACTGGAATCATCAGGGTTGACAGGAAGCATGTTGAGGAAGTGCAATTTGCGCTGACACTAATCGTCGAAATAAACGGATCATATGCGATTTTCAGAACTTTTGGTGTTTCTGGAACAATAAAAAGATTGAAAATGAAGTTTCTTAAGAAATTCGGCTGGCGTTAGCGGATGAAGGATATGGCTTTATCTGCGTTATCTCTATAGACCTTCACATACCTTTTGCAAGCTGACTCCCATGTGAATTCTTTGACTCTTGCCTTTCCATTCGCTCTTAATCTGCTCAGGGTTTCATCATCAAGTTCCTTTGCCCTTATCATTGCCCTGGCTAGGGCAAATGAATCTCTTGGAGGAACGAGGATTCCAGTGGCGTTCTCAGGATCAGTGTCTATGTCGATTATAGTGTCCTTTATGCCTCCGACAGCTGAACCAATTGGTACAGCACCGAGGCACATCGCTTCAAGCTGAACGAGTCCAAAAGGTTCAAAGTATGAAGGAATCACGACGAAATCTACAGAGCCGTAAAGCTCTCTGGCCTCTTCCCTCTTGAGAAGTCTCGTCACAGCCTTAAAGTTGGGGAAGCGGTTTTCCATTGCATGTGCCCATCTTTCGAGTCCGGGATCGCCCTTGCCTATCACTATAAAGCGCATTTCATTGAACGCGGGATCTTTAGAGAGCAGCTCTATTGCATGAAAGAGCGTATCAACGCCCTTCTGAGCTTTGTCAAAGCGCCCTATGAACATGAATGCCTTTCCATCGCTCATGCCAAATTTTTCAAGGATTTTCTTTCTGCGCTCCTTTCTGTCCCCACTTAGAAATGTCTCGTTCCAGAAGGAGCAGTCTATGCCATTGAAGACATGGGTTACTTTGCCTTCAAACATTCCAAAGAATCCCCACTCCTCCCACATATAACTCCTGCTGACGGTTGTTACTGCATCTGCTATGTATGCGAGTGTGTGCTCGGGGTCAATGTCTGGATAGGGGGCCAGCTCCCCAACATGAGCATCATGGAAGAAATGGCCGGGTATCTTGGCCTTGTTGAGCCTGTGTATTGTTGCAGTTAGGGGGATGTGGAAGTACTTTTTGATGAGGGCCGCTGCAAAAACCGTGTGCCAGTCATGAGCATGCACAGCCTTGGGCTTTTCTTCGTTCTTCAGAAGCTCATTGAGCAGGCCTGCACTTGCCTTTCCAAAATGAACAGTCTTTTGGAGCAAGCCTTCCCATCCCGGACCATAGACATCGGAATTATCAAGGAGAACATCACTTAGGGCAAATACTCTAACACCGTTCTGGTTCCGTTCATAGGCTTTAACCTCGAATTCCCCTCCAAACGCTGAGATTCTGAATGTTGCTACCTGTTTTCCTTCAATGCGGCCGTGTGAAGGGGTGAAGACAAGAACTTCATGTCCCAGTTTTGCCAGTCCTTCCGCTATGCTTGTAACTGCCTCTGCCAGCCCACCTACTTTTACGGGTAGGTATTCAAATGCAAGCAGTAGCACCTTCATCTTAACCACCTACTCAAGGAGTATGAACTTTTCGCCTTCTATATCTTCAAAGTAGCTTCCAAGCCCGCCAACCTTCCATTCCCGTCCGGGTTTGTCTCGGACTGTTATGCTTGCGGTCAGGGGCGTGTATTCATATTCGACTATCTGGCCTTCGAGGTTTATAGGCTCTTTACTCTCAACGAGTCTGCCTACAATTTCGACCTTCTTCGGAAGAGAGGTGTGCTTGAGGACAGTTATGAGTGTCCTTATATTGACCAGACTTAACGGCTTTCCAATTTTTTCATATTCTATCGGCTTAACAACTTTGCTGTTGTCTAAGTAAATTGTGTAGAACCAGTGCATGTAGTTCTGGATTATCTTTGGACTCTTGGCCCAGAATGAATAGAACTTCTCTTTCCGTTTATCCCGGGGCAATGCTCCAAAGAATAGGGCATAATCCATATCACCTATTATCCAGCTGGCCATAAGCCATGGAGCTCCTCCACTTTTAGCTAGGATCACGTTATCTTTCTTGAGCCATTCAGGGACTTCATCGAAGTTGCTTATAATCACAAATACAATATCCTTTCGTTTCTTTATCTCTTCTCTGAGAAGCCAAAGGAATTCAAAGGGTGTGTTAATTAGCACTTCATATTTTGCTGTTCGTATGATATATTCTGCCCTTTCGAGTGTGTTTTCAAAGCCATGTATCGTCCAGATTTCCGGCAGTTCTTCACCGTGTACTGAACGATATAATTCAAGAAAGGCTCCCTTTAATGAATCGATGTCCTTTATAAACTCCTCCTTAAGTTTTTCGAGTACAACCTCAGGGTTAACCGGTTTATAGAGTCTTGGAGTGCCATGCATCACATCAACAAACCCCTTTCTGTGGAGGGAACTCAGGACATCATAGACCCTTGTGTGCGGAATGCCACTTTCCTTTGTTACATCTGTTGCCTTACAGGGGCCAAGCTTTAGAAGGGTTATATATGCCAAACTTTCATACTTGGTTAGCCCGAGCTTCTGCAATTTTTCAATAATCTCTTCCTCGTTCATATTCACGCCTCCAAAGATTTTAATATTCACTTGCACCAGTTTAAACATCGGCAGTGATACTGAAATAGGGTGGTGATTAATATGTATAAAACTTTCGCATTCAGGAATGATGATATCTTAGGGAAGGTGGCCTTCGTTGAATTTTCAATCCCGCAGGAGGGAGATTATGCCTATCTCCTTGGAAACTTCAATGCTTTCAATGAGGGCAGTTTTAGAATGAAGACGAAGAGCGATAGATGGAGCATAAAGGTTGAGTTGCCTGAAGGAATGTGGTATTATGCCTTTTCGATTGGAGGAACCAAAACTCCTGATCCTGAGAATCCCGAAAAGGCGTTTTACAGAAGGCTTTCTTACAAGATGGAAGATGAAGTAAGTATTGCAAGGATTTTCTCCGGTGAAGAATTCTATCACCACCCCTCTCTTACGTATCTTTACTCCTTTGGCGATAAGACCTATGTGCGCTTCAGAGTATTAAAAGGAAAAGCACAGAGAGTATATCTCATATCCGGGGATAAAATGGAAATGAGGAAAAAAGCCAGTGATGATCTCTTTGATTATTTTGAAGTGACTCTGCCCATGAGGGAGGAATTAGAGTATCACTTTGAGATACATACCCAAGAGGGAGTTGTGGAGTATGGAGATTTTAGGGCATGTCCCAAAGAGTATTCCTTCCCAAAATGGATACTTAACAGGGTTTTCTACCAGATAATGCCCGATCGCTTTGCAGGGGAGGGGAAGAGAGGTAATCTCCGGGAAATCCTGCAGAAACTTGGCCATATTATGGGACTTGGTGTAAATGCCCTCTATCTAACTCCAATCTTTGAATCCACAACATATCACGGTTATGATATCACAGATTATTATCATGTGAGCCACAGGTTGGGGGGAGATGAAGCTTTTAATAGGCTTGTGAAAGAGCTGAAAAAAAGTGACATCAGGTTAATTCTCGATGGGGTTTTCCATCACACAAGCTTCTTCCATCCCTATTTTCAGGATGTTGTTAGAAATGGCAGGAAGAGCAGATACAGGGATTTTTATCGTATTACTCGTTTTCCTGTGATATCTGGGGAATTCCTGAAGGTTCTCGACTCTGAGGAGTCGGAAAAGGATAAATCAAAAAAACTCAAAAAACTTGGTTGGAACTATGAGAGCTTCTTCTCAGTCTGGTTGATGCCTCGCCTCAATCATAAGAATCCAGAGGTCAGGGAATTTATCATTGATGTTATGAATTACTGGCTTGATAGAGGTGCTGATGGATGGCGGCTTGATGTCGCTCATGGCGTTCCACCCGAGCTGTGGCTGGAAGTTAGGGAAAAAATGTCTAAGAATGTATATCTCCTTGGTGAAGTTATGGACGATGCCAGACTCTGGATCTTTGATAAATTTCATGGAACGATGAACTATCCCCTCTACGAAGCCTTCCTGAGATTCTTTGTTTACAGTGAAATGAATGCGGAGGAGTTCCTAAACTGGATTGAGCTCCTGAGTTCATATTATGGGCCTGCTGAGTTTCTTATGTATAACTTTCTGGACAATCACGATGTGGAGCGTTTTCTTGGACTTGTTAATGATAAGAGAAAGTACCTCTGTGCGCTTGCCTTTTTGATGACATACAAAGGTGTCCCCTCAATATACTATGGGGATGAGGTAGGTCTCGAGAACACGGATGGGTCTCCTATGGAGCGTTCAAGGGCTCCAATGATATGGAACCCTGTGGAGTGGGATCGTGAGATACTTGAAGTTACAAAAGCATTGATAGCGTTGCGGCGTAAGAGCAAGGCCCTTCAGATGGGAACATTTAAGCCATTGATTTTTAGAAATGGGTTGCTGGTTTATGAAAGGAGGTATGGGGATGAAAGGATTTTAGTTGCCATTAACTATTCAAATACCAAACAGCAGATTGAATTGACTCCAGATTACAAACCTTTGGTTGGTCATTTAGATAGTAATTATCTCAATTCTTGGTCATTTTGTATATTTCAACTCTCTCCTTAGAAGCCAACTTTGAACATGTGTCATAAACATGCACACAGAAGCGCAAGGTATATATATCACTGACGATGATACTAATACACCGAAGTCATGATAGGTGATAAGCAATGAAGAAGGGAATATTTACCCTGCTTTTAGTTGGAGTTTTGATTTTTGGTGTAGTGGCAAGTGGTTGTATAAGTGGGGGAGGTACAACAACCACTTCAAGTAGCCCGACAACAACTTCCTCGGTAACTACATCAAGCTCAGGTGGCACTTCAACTTCATCGACTTCTTCAACAAGCACTTCAAGCACACCAACCAAAACTACTACAAGCCAGAAGGTTGTGACTGTAGTAATCTGGCATGCCATGGGTCAAGAGGAGCTGAAAGTTTTCCAAGATCTGGCATCAGAGTTTGAGATTGAACACCCGAACATCCAGATTAAGTTCGAAAAGAAGGCTGACCTTGAGACATCACTCAAAGCTGCTATCCCAGCTGGCCAGGGTCCTGACCTCTTCATATGGGCACATGACTGGATTGGGAAGTTTGCCGAAGCGGGGATGCTTGAACCAATCGATAACTATGTGACCAAGGATATCCTCAGCAAGTTTAGTCCAATGGCCCAGAATGCCATCGAGTACAACGGACACTATTATGCGATGCCTTTTGCAGCTGAGACAGTTGCCATAATATACAACAAAGAGATGGTTAAAGAACCGCCGAAGACATTTGACGACATGAAGAAGATTATGGAAAAGTATTACAACCCCGATAAAGGTACCTATGGCTTAGCTACCCCAATGGATCCATACTTCCTCTCAGGATGGGTGCATGCATTTGGAGGTTACTACTTTGATGACAAAACAAAGAAGCCAGGTCTTGATCTTCCTGAAACCAAAGAAGGTTTTGAATTCTTTTTTAACGAAATATTCCCCTATGTAGCCCATACTCAGGATTACAACGCCCAAGTTAGCCTCTTCCTTGATGGTAAAGCCCCTATGATGATTAATGGACCATGGAGCATACCAAACGTTAAGGATAAAGGCATAAACTTTGGTGTTGTTCCTCTTCCTCCAATCACAGAGAATGGAAAGACCTACTACCCACACCCATATGGTGGTGTTAAGCTCATATACTTCGCTAAGGGTATAAAGAACAAGGAGGCTGCTTGGGAGTTCGTCAAGTGGCTCACAACAAACCCTGATGCTGCTAAAACGTTAGCCCTTGAGAACGGTTATATCCCGGTTCTTAAGGAAGTCCTTAACGATCCAGAAGTAAAATCTGATCCAGTTCTTTATGGGTTTGGACAAGCAGTTCAGGAAGCTATTCCAATGCCGAAGAGTCCGGAAATGGGAAGCGTTTGGGGACCTGTTGCGACGGCGATTACTGACATTATTGCAGGTAAAAAGACCATTGACCAAGCCTTGAAAGATGCTCAGAATGAGATTCTTCAAAGCTTGAAGGGTTGATCTGGAACTTTTCTTTTCTTCAATATTTTGATTGAGGGGGTGTAAAGATGCGTAAGAGAACCATGGCTGCTCTTGCTCTAATCCTACCCGGACTGGCAGCATTCTTGTTTTTCAACATATATCCTATACTCTACTCTATATACATAGCTTTCACAAATGCACAACTTGGGAATTTCCCAATACAGGCACCAGATGCCCCAAAGCTTCAGTTTGTGGGCTTAGAAAATTTCAAATGGGCCTTAGGTGATAGCGGTTTTAGAAATGCATTTTTATGGACGTGGATTTTTGTTGCTACGAGCGTGACGCTTAAAGTCGTTGTTGGTGTGTTTCTCAGTGTTTTGTATAATAATAAGTACGTGAAGGGGAAGTTCTTCTATAGAGCTTTATTGATAATTCCTTGGGCTCTTCCATTGCTATTCTCGGTTATGGTGTGGCGTTTTATGTTCGATCCTGTGGTGGGACCAATAAATATAATCCTCAAGGATATTGGTATAATGAACCCTCCCGACTGGACGGCCAGTGCCACGTGGGGCTTCGTGGCGCTGAACATTATTGAAGTATGGCTTGCGTATCCTTTCATGATGACTGTCATAACCTCGGCACTACAATCTGTACCTGATACCTTAATCGAGGCTGCAATTATAGATGGAGCAGGTTATTGGCAGAGACTCACAAAGGTTGTTATCCCAATAGTCAGCAAGCCCATAGCATTTGCCACAATACTGACCTCAGCGGCGAGCTTCCAGTACTTCCTCGTGCCGTTCATATATAATGGAGGTTTATTCCAAGATAGATTTCTCCTGCTATATGGTTATATGAAGGCTTTTGGTTCGGCTAGACCCCACTATGGCAAAGCTGCGGCTGTTCTGCTGATTGCCACAATAGTACTTGCTGCTTATATGCTGATTAGTATGAAAATTACAAAGCTTCAGAAGGGGGCAGAAGCATGAAGTTGAGAAAGGATGAACTTGGGAAGACAGTTGCAATGACCCTTTTAGCGTTGATTGTCATGGGACTTTTACTGTTTCCCGTTTATTACATTTTCACGATTTCTTTAAAGCCCTCTGGAGCTCTGGCAACAACACATCTGGAACTAATTCCACGGAATATAACTTTGGAAAACTATAAGGAGATTTTATTTGGGCATGAAGAGGGATTATTGAAAACAAAGCAATTCACACTCACAACAAAGGATGCAGTAATTACTGATCCCCTGAATAGGTTTAGTATGGAAATAAAGAATGGTAAGATACAGGGGAAAATTTCTTCGGCGAGATTTTCATTGTCGGACATAAAAATAAAGGAGAGAAAAGGAGGAACTGAAAAAACCAGGGAAGATGGATCAAAATTAATTATAGGGGGTCAATATCTTTTAATGAAAGCTGGCAGAGTAAGCGCTGTGCTCGGAGTTCGTAACATAAATGTCTCAGGAGAAAAGATTATACTGACAGTAAGGGATACGAAGAACCTTCCAGTTGACCTATCCAAGTTCAAAAAAATAGGTAATAGTACATATGTAGCCAAGGGAGAGACAATATTCCTACCGCAGGGAGGGAAGATTGATGCTCGCGACAGTATATTAGAAGCCAAGAACTTTGAGTATATCATGATGTCAAAGATAGGAGGCAATGTTTGGGGATACATGAAGAGGAGCCTCATAATAGCCTCGCTCACTGTACTGCTGACTCTGCTCCTCGTCATACCATCGGCCTATTCATTTTCGAGGCTGAAGTTCTTTGGAAGGGAACATACCCTCTATTTCTACCTGATGTTCACACAGGTCTCAGGCGGTCTTGGAATAGCAGGACTGGTGGCGCTCTATGGAATGCTCGTTAAACTTCACATGACTAACAACATATACGTGCTCCCGATAATATACTCTGCAGGAAGTGTGCCATTCAATACATGGCTTCTCAAGGGGTATCTCGACTCCATTTCAACTGATTTTGATGAAGCAGCATTGGTTGACGGCGCCAGTTATCTTCAGATCATACGACATGTGCTCATTCCAATGGCTCTGCCGGGAATAGCTACAGTTGCGATATTTGCATTCATTGGAGGATGGACAGAGCTTATCCTTGCTAACCTGCTCCTCAGCGAGGAGAACTATCCTCTGACAGTGTGGCTCTATACGATGCTCGCAGACCTGAGATCGATTTCATGGAATCAGTTTGCGGCTGCGGCTCTTATATTTGCCCTGCCTGTCTTTATAATGTTCCTGCTTTCCCAGAACTACATAAGGAGTGGATTAACTCTTGGTGGTTTGAAGGAATGAGGTGGTGTATATGAAGAAAATAAAGGCAGTTGTTTTCTTCCTCACTCTTTTAATGTTTGGAAGTCTTGTTGGAGTGTATGGATATGCAAAGGCAGATGAAGCAAAACCCCTTAACGTTGTCATAGTATGGCACATGCATCAGCCATTTTATTATGACCCCATAAATGACCAGTTCGTTCTTCCATGGGTACGGTTACATGCGGCCCGGGATTACTGGATGATGCCGGCTATACTTAACAAGTACCCGGATGTCCATGCTACAATCGATCTCTCTGGCTCCCTGATTCAGCAGATAGTTATGTACATGGAGGGCAAAATGGATTTAAGAGAGGAGATAACGGAGAAGATAGCAGATGGAGAAGCCCTGACAGCGGATGAAAAGTGGCTCATGCTCCAAGCTCCCGGCGGCTTCTTTGACAATACAATACCATGGAATGGGGAGCCTGTCATGGATAAAAATGGAAACCCTGTGAGGAAAACATGGGCCCGGTATAAAGAGCTAACCGATAAGAGGAATGCTCTCTTTGCCAAGTATGGAAATTTACCCCTCGAAGAGCAGAAAGAGAAAATAACCAGTGGATTCACCGAGCAGGATTACATAGATTTAGCTGTTCTATTTAATCTCGCTTGGCTGAACCATGAGTACATAATTGAGCATCCCAAACTCAAGGCTCTGTATGAAAAGGTGAACTCGGGAGGCTATACGAGAGAAGATGTTAGGACAGTTTTGGATGCTCAGAAATGGCTTCTTACTCATGTTTTTGAAGAGTATGAAAAAGTTAACTACCTACTTGGTAACGGAAATGTTGAGGTAACTGTAGTCCCCTACGCTCATCCCATAGGACCAATACTCAACGACCTTGGCTGGGAAAATGACTTTAGGGAACAGGTTCAGAAAGCAAATGGCTTGTATAAAAAGTATCTCGGAAATGGGACGGTAACTCCAAAGGGTGGATGGGCTGCGGAGTGTGCTCTTAATGATGAAACCCTCAGAATCCTCGCTGAGAATGGATGGAAATGGGTCATATCCGATCAGCTCGTTCTCCAGAAGATGGGAATTCCCAGCAGTATTTCAAACTACTACAAGCCGTGGGTTGCCGAATTTGGTGGAAAGAAAATATACATCTTTCCGCGTGATCACGTTTTAAGTGATAAGGTAGGTTTCAACTATGCTGGAATGAATCAGAAACAGGCGGTTGAAGATTTCGTAAGAGATCTGCTCAAAGTGCAGAAGGAGAATCAGGATGGATCTCTTGTTTATGTTGTAGCCCTCGACGGTGAAAATCCGTGGGAGAACTACCCCTACACTGGAAGTGCCTTCTTAAACATGCTTTATCAGAAACTTGAAGAACTCCAGAAAGAAGGCCTTATAAGGACAGTAACTCCCAGCGAATATATAAAACTCTATGGCGATAAAGCAAACGTTTTAGCACCAAAAAACATGAAATACCTCGATCTTCAGAATAACACTGTTGCTCTCCTCAAAGCTACAAGTTTAGGCGAGCTCTATGATCTTGCAGGAAAAACCGAAAAGCACCTATGGCCGGAATCGAGCTGGATAGATGGAACCCTGTCCACATGGATAGGAGAAAGACAGGAAAACCTTGGATGGTACTGGCTCTACTTAGCGAGGAAAGATCTGTTCGACCACAAAGCACAGATGAACCCTGAGAAATGGAAGGAGGCATATGAGTATCTCCTCCGTGCAGAGGGGAGTGATTGGTTCTGGTGGTACGGCAAGGATCAGGACAGCGGTTTTGATCAGGGATTTGGAAGACTCTTCAAGGATTACCTATATGAAATGTATAAGCTTGCAGGGCTGAAACCCCCAAGCTATCTTTATGGGAACTACTTCCCTGATGGGGAACCTTATGTCATTCGAGATTTGGTTGGTCTTAAAAAAGGAGAGACAAAGGAGTGGTCAAGTCTTTCAACCCAAGTCAAGAGCATTGGACTTTACTTTGATGGGGAAGGTCTTCATTTCATAGTGAAGGGCAATCTCACCCAGTTCGAAATCAGTATCTGGAATCCAAAACGCTTCATTGGGAATACATTCACCCTGCTTCAGGGGAAGCCCAGTGAGTTTTCATACTCTCATTATCCTTACAGCGAGGACAGTGTTGGACTCATGATAACAACCCATGTGGTCTACAGGAATGGAGATGTTCTGATTTACAACGCTACCGGCTATGATGGTTATAAATCCATAGGAAACGGCACTTCAAAGAGAACCTCAAATGGCATTGAGATAACAGTGCCATTTAAATTCATTGAAAATCCCTCCGATATCTACTTCGCGGTATCAACCATAAAGAAAGGACAGCTTGATATCATAACAACTCCCATACAGGTCAAGTTGCCCACACAAGTCAAAGGGGTTGTCATTGCGGATATAAGAGATCCAGAGGGTGATGATTATGGTCCGGGGACTTACACGTATCCGAAGGATAAGGTATTCAGCAAAGGAGACTTTGACTTGCTCCGTTTCAGGATGCTTGAACAGACAAACTATTACGTAATGGAATTTTACTTCAAGGTTCTTGGTGACAATCCATGGAATGCTCCTTATGGTTTCAGCTTGCAGATTATAGAAGTATACCTTGATTTCAAGAAAGGTGGTAATACTTCGGCTATTAAAATGTTCCCCAACGGTCCAGGCTCAAATGTGCAACTTGACCCCAATCATCCATGGGATCTGGCTTTAAGAATCGCGGGCTGGGACTATGGGAACATTATTCTGATACCGGGTCAGAAGCCGATTCAGGGTGAGATGAAAATTTCAGCTGATCCAACAAAGAACGCTATAATAGTGGAACTCCCAAAGAAGTATCTTAGCATAGACAAGGAGTATGGACTTTATGGAGCGGTTTTAGTGGGTTCACAGGATGGCTATGGACCTGACAAATGGAGGACTGTGGCTGTTAAGGCTGAGCAGTGGAAGGGTGGTGGGGCTGATACTCAGGCGGTTATTGCTGGTGTTGCGCCGAGGGTTTATGATTTACTTGTTCCGGAGGGGTTCAAGCCGACTCAGGAAGAGCAGTTGAAGAGTTATGATGCAAAAGCA
>CAZAPD010000081.1:0-6840 GCA_964487115.1 uncultured Thermococci archaeon
GCGTTGCTCGTGGAGGAATTTACCAAGGTCAACCCATTCGCTCTCCTGCTCCATCGTGATGCCTTTGGCAAAGTACCAGAGCTTTGTGGGACAGATGAAGAGATAGTTTATTTCCGTGCCGGTGATGAGGAGGTCGTCGAGGGAGTATTCAGGGGGCATGGTAATCCCCAAACTTGTGAGTGGATATAAAAAGATGACAGACAAAAACAAAAAGCAATTAGTAAATGTCCTCTTCATCCATGGCTTTCTTTAGACCTGCATCTATTCCAAGCTCCCATGTCAGGTCAATAGCATCTTTCTTATCTTTGTCTTTTGAATTCTCCGGGAGTATCAAGACGGGGAATCCTTTGAATCCTCTCCCTTTGACTGCTCCGATTAAGCGTGCGTCTTTAATCACTGTCCATATTGGAATGCTAACTGAGAATTCCTGGAGAATCTTTCTAAGTTGCCATTTGCCTGGTTTTTCGCCATCTAGCTCTTTTACAATCAATTCCTGAATCTCCGCCCACCTGCTCCGCCAGTTTTTGGGGTCGTTAAGGATCCCCTTTCCTAAGGCTTTTGCAATGTCATCCCCGTATCTCATCATCAATTGCGGAATTACAAAGTAAATGCCGCCCATCTGGCGGAAGACCCTTTGAGCTTCGCTCTTCTTTTCTAGGGTGAAGTAATCGAGCTTCTTAAGGAGTTCCTCAATCTGGCGTAGGTACTCTTCGAGAATCCCTCCGCTGTAAACTTCATTTATAGCATCCCTCTCGGCTTCATAGTTAAGGGTTTTTCCTTCAAGTGATTTAATTACCTTCGTGGTTTCTTTTAAAACTTCTCTGCCAATTCCCTGGCCATAAACTGCACTTGTTCCTCTATCAACACCGGAGAATACGATGATATTAGGTACCTCAATGTCGTAGTCAATATCCCTGTTTCTGTAAACCCTACCCCATCTCTGCACCTGGCTATCTATTGGTGATATTTCTGTTATCATAGCATCAAAGTCCAAGTCTACTGAGGCCTCGACAACCTGAGTTGCTACGAGGATGACCTTCTCTCCGGCATTGAGTTTCGATTTAAGTTCAAGAATTACTTCGGACTTCCTCTTCTCCGGCAGGCGGGAATGGAGAAGATGCACACTCCACCCATTTAGGTTCTCAGAGAGTTGCCGATAGGCTTCTACCGCCTTTTTGACGTTGTTAAGTACTATCAAGATGCTCTTGAACTCGTGTTTCTCAAAATCCTCGATGGCCAAAAGAACATCTTGGAGGCCAGCAAAGCCAACTCCCTCGTTGGAGTAGTTGAAGAGATTCTTCTCGACGAGTTTAAGACGGTGCCTTTTTAGATAGAGATTTTTAACGTTAAGCTCATGTTCTCTTGCCTCTTCAATGACATCGGCGATCTCAAAGCCCTCTTTTTTGAGGAAATATTCCATATGAGGTGGTAGTGTCGCGGTAATCACAAGTACTTTTCCTCCGGCTTCCTTTATGAGCCCAAGTGTTTTCAGAAAGACTGCTGCCATTTCTGGAGTGTATGCTTGAATCTCATCCACGACTATGGCTGATTCCGGATAAACTGAGATAACCTTATCGGAGCCGTAGTAGTTCAGAGAAGTCAGAAACACCTGATCAGGAGTCGATAGCATTACGGGCATTGCCAAGAGGCCTGCGGAATTTACCTTCTTTTCCACTTCGATGTCGTTTCCAGATCCTTCCACGTACTCCATGAATGCAGTGGAGTGAAGCAAGCCTACAGAGTTATTATCAAAATACTCCTCCGAAAGCCTCTTGTAGAGATCGTTGAGTGCAACCCGGAGTGGGAGTGTGTAAATTAGCTTGCCCCTGTTCTCTGCCCAGAGAACGCCAAGTTCGGTCTTTCCAGAGCCTGTTGGGGCAACGACGACAAGATAATCTGAATCCTTTCTATCGAGTAACTTCTTTTGCCAGAGTTCCTTGAGAGTGAGCCCTGTCTTCTTTAGCTTCTCCTCAATTCTCTCCCAAATTTTCTCATCAATATCTCCAAAGACTTTCAGGATGTCAAGCACGGTCTCGATGGGAAAGTCTCCGCTCGCGGAGTAGTCGCATCTCCTGAGCATACCAAGAAAAACAAGGAAATCAACGTCAGGATCCTCAGGATTGTGGGTTGGAACGCTCTCGGAGATGTCGTCGTCCCAGTTTTCTACTTTCTCCTTTAGTGCCTTTACGTGAGAGAGGGTTGAGTTTATCTCGGCTACCGCTTGTTGTATGAAATCCTTATCAAATTGTTGCTTTATGGTTGTAAGGTAGCTCTGTAAAAACCTTTCGAGCTCTCTCCGCTTTGATGCCAAAAACTCGAGATATCTCTCCACATCCCCCGGATAAAGTTCTACTATGCGCGAGAACTCCTTATCATCCGAGAAAAACTCATTGTAATGGTGGAGCAGAACTGCCGTTCTTATCTTTGCGTCTTCCTTTGTTTCTCCAAGAAGGCCGGCACTCCAGAGGACAGAGAGAATTTCATGACGAGTTTTTATGCTCTCACTTCCCTTTAGGACTTCTCTGAGTTCCTCAGGAAATTCTTTTCCATAAAGTCTCCTCTGAAAGTCGAAGTTTATTTTGCCAAGGTCATGTAGGATTATAGCCTTTGCGAGATTTTTGAAAAGTTCTTTTCTCTTTTCATCATCTTTCAGTTGTTCATAGGTTATAACACCATCGAGACTTTCAATGAATTCGTACAGCTTAACACATCTTTCCAATGCAGCATTAACGTGGTCAATTAAGAGGGAATATTCATCGCCACTTTTTGCCCTTAGAAGATACAGCAACTCTGAGTGAGTTTCCTCGTTTTCCATATTTTTTCCTTCGAGAAATTTATCTATAGTGGCCTGAGGCATTACAACCACCCGCTTGCTTTTTCGTCAGAAACAACCTTGAACACTTTATTATCTCCATTGTCCCATTCAATAGTAAACACTTCGACGTTCACGCTCTCATTGAACTTTAAGAAAGTCCAAGCACCCACGTAAAGCACAGACTCAAACTTGACTTCTCTGAATGTGTTGGCATTTATCTCTGCCTTGTGTTTTACAGGTTTGCCATTGTTTTTGAACAAAACCTTAACAGGAACGGCGTACGTTGGATATTCCTTTTTCCGGAGCATCTCAATTGGTGCGATAACATAGGTTGGATACTTAATCGCCACTTCCTTTGAAGTTTTCCACGAGCTTTCAACGAACTCAACGTTCCGGATGAAAATAACATCCTCACTCCTGCCGAGGGATAGAACTTTCTCGGGCCTTTGGAGGGCATCCTTGATTTCGGTTAGAAATCTTTCTTCTCCACGAATGAAGGTGTAAAGCCAGCCATTGAAGAGCTCCTGCTGTGAAACCGGGCTCCTCTGAGAGGTTACAGGAAAGCCGTAAAGTGGGAGATTTTGATTCCACAGTGTAGGTTTTCCCCTGAAGTGGATGAGGGATATACCTGTTTTTGTGGCCTTTATTAGTTGCTGGTAGTTCCAGAAGACGCTCTCAAAGCCCCCATGGATGCTAATCTTCAGTTTCCACCATTCTTCAATGCCCCTCACGTGTCCATACCAGTCGTTAAGGGCATTCTGGAGCATACCGATTATCGTTGACTTGGGTGGGAGCGGGTATGTCTGGGCATAATAAAAGGTAAAGGGGTTGCGGTACTGAGCGAATGGCTGGAATATCTCTATGAACAGTGTTTTCTCGGTCATGGACATCACTTGAGTCTGATTTCTATGCTTGGGTCTTTGAAAACTTTCACCTCTGATAGCTTCTCTTCGTTTTGGAAAAGATTTTCAATAGCTGACGGAATCTCAGACTCATCGAGTTCAGCTACGCTGATGTCCTTTGGAAGGGGAGCTATTTTGAACACAGGCTTCCTGCTCTTTGAGATCACATGCTTTATCCTGACGATTTTCTTTTCATTTTCCTCGCGCTCTTCTATTTCATCGTATTCTTCCTCGCTGTACTCGTCAAGGAGCTGAATTCTGTCCTTGAATGTCTGGTATGGACTGTTTCTGTAGAGCCCAAGGACGAGAAGTCTGGGCCTGAGATCCTCTTCACGACCCTTGATGGAACGTTTGAGGTTAAGAATGCTCTCTATAAGCAACTTTATGCGTTCTTTCTTCTCTTCTGGCGTTAACGAGTACCTAATGTGGACGAGCTTGTTGTTGATATTCTTGAAGTCTTCAAGAACTACCCTGTTGCTCTGGAGGAGTTCTTTTGTGTTCTTTTTGTCTTTGAGAATAAATTTAACTCTATTATTTTCAACGAGGACGTCCTCGACTTTCATTTTGATTTCCTTTCCGTTCTCGTCCCTACCAAGAGTGACTTCGCTTCCGAGAGTTATGAAAATATCAAGCTTTCCGACTTCGTCCACGTCAACGACGAGCGAGTAGATGTAGAACGTCTCGTGCTCCTCCGCCGTGAAGGGGTTCGGCTTCATCTCGCCGTGAATCTTTCTCATCCTGTTAGCCATGCCAAGGTTAGCGTTGAAAAGTGCATCATAGTTGAATGGCGTAAGAGAAACTGCGTGGCTGAGCTTTGCAGGGGCATTCCTGAAGTTCTGAGGCGTTGTAGAAGTTATAAGGTATCCAAAGAGGTCAAACTCAGGGTATAAAAGAATCTCTCCTGTGAGTAGCAAATCGGTTGCCGGCTGGATAACCGTGTTGTCACCACTCCCTGCACGGTGAAGCTTTTCTCCTTCTGCCACATCCCAAAGTCCAAGTTTTCTCCCGGTTTCAAGCAGGCTATATCTCAATGCATATCTGCTTACAAGGGTGTATTGCCTGCCGTCCCAGCGGGTTATCTTCTTAAGCTCCTGATAGTTTCCACTACCCTGGTCGTAGTTGAGGGAGCTTCCATAGAAAACAACATCCATAACGAGGAACCAGCTCATGTAGCAACACCTCCGGCCATTATACCAAGGATTATGGAATAAGCAACCTTCTCAAACTCAGACTCGGAAGAAGGAAAGACTTCTATAAGCACAGAAGAAAGTTCCTTGGCCTTTTGATTTTCCTTGGAGTGGGCGTTGATGGCTCTTAAAAGAATCCACAAAAACTCATTTTGGTCGTTCGCCTTAACCGCGTTCAGCAGGTCGAAGACGAGCTTCTGCCTGTAATTGTCCGAACCTGCTTTACCAAGGACCTCTCCACTAAGCTTTTTAATCTTCCACAATCTCCCCTGGCTCAACATTACCACCGCCTCCGGCAAGGCCAACAATAAGGGCAAGAGCAAAATCCTCCCAAGAATCATCATTGGTTAGGATATGCTTGAAGAGGTAACTGTTAATCGCTACGACTATGTTTTTGTTCTTAACCTGTAAAAGGGCCTTTAGGAGATTGTTGACAAAGGCGTTTCTATTGTGCTTTCTTAAAGCTGAAAAGAGTGGGTGAATTAGATTCTTTCCATCGATCTCTGAAGAGAGTTCTTTGAGTGCTCCTGCAACGTGCATCATGTCTTGGTAGAAGTCTTTCACTTCTATGGACGCGCGTTTTGGACATTCGAAGAATGAGTCGTCAAAAATTCCAATACGGGTGGTCTCTGTTTTAATCTTTGCATCGATAGCAAGGGCATGAATACTCGCCTTCCAGTTGAGGAATCCATTGTCTTTTGTGGCTTTCCACACGTGCCTTAAAATCAGCGGGTAGAGCGGTTTCTGTTTTATGAACTCTCCCAAGATCCAGATGTTTGAATCGCCAACTTTGAGCGATACGTTAATTGCGTCCCTGATTTCGTCGTCGAGAATTATTGATGCATGGAGTTTAGGGATGCCGATGTATTCGACTCCTTTTAGTTTCTGATTTTCGATATTCTCAAACTCAATTATGTAAAGGTTTTCAAGCGAGAACCTAGCCTTAGTTTCAACAATCTCGTCTATTATCGCCGACCACGTTAGCTGGAACATCGTTCTTTGCTCACTTGAGCTCTGGATGTGAATTTTCAAGCGTTTGTTAATTGAATAACAGCTCCAAAGGTCTGGAGTGTAGACCATTACGTAACCACCAGGAACCCACTGGAATGCGTTGAAAAACGAAAGGAATACGATATAAGCTGGCATGTCTGCTGGAAGCATCTTGGTTATCTGCCCAACTGTTAGTAGCTTTGTATAGCTTACATTTGGAAATTCTACTGGAGAATATAAGAATGGATTTACCGTTGAGTCGGGTATCTCCTCGTATGTTGGAACCTTTCTTTTAATCTCCCCTAATTTTGTGTAATCCATCTTAAGCAACCAATAGAGATATCGAAAAGCCAATACTGGGTTCTTTTTAGGGTTGTAAAGGAAGAAATTCCTGTGGTCTTTGGGTATTTGAAGCTCGTAGTGATCAATTGCCCGGGAAAGGTATTCTTGTGCGTTTTCAAAATTGTTCTCCACATCGTTGAGAAGTTCTTCAACGAGGTTCTTTGAAATATTCTGAAGATCTTTCCGTTCTTTTTCGAGAAAACGGCTCTCTTGATATATTTTCTCAGAAAGCCCTTTTATCTTTATTCTCAGTTCATTTGCCTTTTTCTCGTTTTTCTCAATTTGTTTTCTCAGTCTCTTTTCCATTTTTCTCGGACTCTTTGAGAGTTCCTTGTTTAAAGCCCTGAGAGAGTCCTCGACATTCCGGAGCCTCTTCCTAATGTCCGCTATCTGAGATTTTAAGTCCTGAACGTTCTTAATGTACTTGTGGTAAACTGAGTGGTGAAATAGATACGCTAGAGGGAAATACCCATAGTAAACCTTCTCCGGCTCCTCTTTAATGCGCCTCTGGAGTTCATTCAAGTCCCAGCCATAAACTTCTTCCATCAAATTAACAAACCCCAAAATGCCAGCATCAATGAACCAGTTGCCGGTGAACCTAAGC
>CAZAPD010000082.1:0-8365 GCA_964487115.1 uncultured Thermococci archaeon
CCTCAATGAATACAAGGTATATCACCTTCTTGGCAACTCAACACTGAGCGGCTACATAAAAGCTGATGGGGAGATAAGTGCATACATTCTAACCAAAGAAAACTTTGAGAAAATGAAGCGGGGAGAGCACTTCGAGTATTACAAAGCCTGGGAACATGTGAAAACAGTTGAGTTCAAAAACGTTGAAATACCACAAGGAGACTACATTTTGGTTGTTAAAAATGAAGAAAATAAGATGCAATGGATTTCTGTGAAGCTGAGAGAAAAGAAATCAGAATAGTATTGACCTCTCCGCCAGCACATTTTCCTTTAAAACTCCGATCCCCTCTATCCACGCCTCAACGATGTCGCCGTGCCTTAAAGGACCAACACCTTCTGGAGTTCCCGTTGCAATTATGTCTCCCTTTCCAAGCGTCATTATGCTTGAGATGTACTCGATTATCTCCGGAATCTTAAAAATCATCTTGCTTGTCCTTGAGAGCTGTCTGACTTCTCCATTAACCTTCAGCCCTATCTCAAGGTCGCTCGGATCAAGCTCCTCTTTTGGGACAACTCTTGGCCCAATAGGAGCAAAGGTGTCAAAGCCTTTAGCAACTGTCCAAGGGAGACCTTTTCTCTTAGCTTCCCACTGTAAGTCTCTTGCAGTAATATCCATGAAAACCGTGTAGCCTAACACGTAATCCATAGCTTTTCCCCTTGGAATGTTCTTCCCTCCCTTCCTCATAACAACGGCAAGCTCAACTTCGTGGTGAACTTCTTTGCTCTTTCGTGGCAAGATTATAGTTTGATTCGGTCCTATCAAAGCGGAAGGAGGTTTTAAGAAAATTACAGGCTCTTTTGGAACTTCATGACCTAACTCCTTTGCGTGTTCAGCATAATTCCTTCCCAAACAGATTATCTTGCTTGGATTGAATTCATAAAAACCGTCACGGAACGGCAGACGAATCATAGCATCACCAAACAACTTGAGAAGCAAAGTTTAATAGGTTTTTCCATACCGTTAATGGTGATGAAGCCACAGGGCTTTTGAGTTCAATTTAATTATACTCTTATACTCCTATGATGAGGATTCATATTCCAAAGCACCTCTGAACTCTTGGGCTTCGATAGTGAGCCCTCAAACAACCCTGAAGAACCTCCGAGAACCAAAGCAAAAACACTACCAAAGGATTTAGTAGGATGGATATCAAAGACATGCATTGGAGTTAGGTATATAACAGCTCCCTATAACAGACAGAGAAAAGGACTGTAGTGGACTGCTTAGATAAGCCGAAATATTATGGAGAAATAGTCGAGACCGCTAAAGTGTTCAGGGAGAGACTTGACACAGAAAAGCTCAGAGAGTATTGAGAATGAATAACTCCGCCGTCATAAAGAGACCTGGCTACCTGTGTGGCTATTTTGGCTTGAACTTTCATCACCCACTAACCCCCCACAACTGACAAAGAATTAAGCCAAAACCCAACGGAGAAACAGAAATGAAAAATTAAAAAGCTAAGAACCTGCAGATGCCAAAAATGCTTCCAAGATTTTCTCTGCTTCCTTAAGATGTAGGTATGCCCTTCTCAGCTGGATAAATGCCCTTAAGTCCAATGTTATTACAGGATTTCCTTTATACCATGCAATTCTCCATTCTGCCTCTGCCTGTCTCTTAAGAGCTAAGACCTTGGACAAGGTCTCGTTATTTATTCCAAGTTTGATCGCCTGAGTGTAACTTTCGTTAAACACATTGAGAAGTTTCATGTACCTCAGGTAATAGAAGTATGTGAAGCCTAAGAATCTACTCTCTTCTATTCTCTGTGGCACTTCCACGGTGAAGTAAACCTTCTCCGTTGAATTAACGTTTCCTGCCAAATCATAGGCGTAAATTCTTATCCAGTGATGTCCATCTCCGATATTCACAGTGGTGTTCACATAGTATGTACCGTTAAATATTAGTGTAACGTTATACTCACCATCGACTTCAGCGATTACCCTAGTTACTTGGAAATTATCCGTAACGTTAGCCTTTATTGATGTAATGCTCTCTGAGTAGGTGGTATTTTGTGGGTATACTATCTCCACCTGTGGGGGAACTTTATCCCCATAAAGCGCAAGAGGCAAATAATCCACGTTAAGACTGTCGATGGCAAATGGTTCGTCACATATCCCATCCCTGTCCGCATCAGCACAAGTCTCGCTGAATCCAGTACCATCAGGCTTAAACCAAGCATTCCCACCTATATATGAACCACCGATTATGTTTGTTCCGGGAGTTTTCGTTGTGTTCCAGAAGTTTGAGTATGCTCCGCCAAAATACACGTTAACGGTGTTGTTGAAGAGGTTATTATAAATTATGTTGTTGGATGACCCATAATAGAAGTATATTCCTCCGTCATCGTTTGTGATAGTGTTGTTAATTATGCTGTTCTTGTATGAGGCCCACAGTAAAATACCCCAGTCATTTGAGGTGATGATGTTGCCAGTTAAAGTATTATTAATAGAGTGTGTTACAGTAATCCCATCACCACCGTTTGAACTCACCGTGTTACCGCTCAAAGTGTTGCCATTGGAATAATGCAGATCAATGCCGCTCGTTAATCCATAGTTGCTTGAAGCATTGTTGTTGAGCAAAATATTATAGCTGGAATACTCCAAGCGGAAGCCAGATACGATGTTGTAGTTGGCAGTATCATTGACCAGAGTATTATAGCTGGAATATCTCAGCACGATACCATCTTCCTGATTGGAATTCGCAATGGTGTTTATTATGCTCCCATTTTGAACATGATCATAATAGATGCCATAATACCAGTCGGTAACCTCGATGTTTTTCACAGTGACATTTGTCACCGAATACACGTAAATCCCATAGGAGCTCCAATCATCAGCCCCATCAATCGTGTGCCCTGTTCCATCCAGTACAACGTTGCTTGCATTAATTTTTATTGCATAATTCACGCCATAAGCTGTTGGATTAAAATCGCTAACGCTAACATTGAGGATGTAGTATCCCGGAGCCGTTATTTCGTAGGGAAGGGTACTTATATAAGTTACATCCGCTTTCACAATTCCTGCCGTTCCTGCAAACACTAAAACTACCAATACTATAAGCCATTTTTTCACCCCAAACACCCTCCAGCTTGTATTTAAACCTCCAGAACAGCAGGTTCCAAACATGCACTCATACTGCTGTTCTTGGAGGTGTTAGGTTCATAAGCTCTGATTTTAATGAATTATGTTTCAGCAATTATATAAAGCTAAGTAAGTTGAAGTATTTAATGATTTTTCAGAAGTTTGTAGAAACGGTAAATACATGATTTAAAATAAAATCGGAGGTATAGACAGATAAATGTAAATCCTGCACCTAATTCCTCAACGGCTCTGGAACAGCCTTATCCCACTGCTCCCTTGCAAGCTCGC
Source organism: uncultured Thermococci archaeon (assembly GCA_964487115.1). Lineage (GTDB taxonomy): Archaea > Methanobacteriota_B > Thermococci > Thermococcales > Thermococcaceae > Thermococcus. The sequence continues at coordinate 3,403 of CAZAPD010000082.1, forward strand.
CGGTGTACTTAAACTTCTCGACCTTCTTCTCAGCATCCTTTCTCTTCCTCTGATGCTCCTTCAGGAAGTCCTGAACCTTCCGGATAAGATAGCGCTTGCACTCACCACAGAGAAGTTCACCGCTCTTACATGCCCGATAACGCTCCATAAGCTTCTTATCATCGGACTCGAAGAATATCTCCAGCCACTTGAAAACGACACATTTCTCCGGATTCCCACCTTTTTCCCGCTGTTCCTTTGCCGTCGCTCTCCCGCCGGTGAGGGCGTACTTCCATATCTTCTTCCCAGCCTCCTCCGGGTCGTCAGTGAGGTAGACGGCAGTCTCTGGCTTTGACGCGCTCATCTTGCCCTCCAGACCAATCAGGGCAGGTACGAACTTTGAATGGAGTGCAGCAGTCTTATAGTAGCCAAGATTTTCAGCAAAGTCTCTCTGCAGCCTCCAGTATGGATCCTGGTCTATTGCCGCTGGAATAAGACAGCGCTTCCTCTCGAAGAATGTCGGAGCGGCCTGTATGGCGGGATAGAAGATCATCCCAATCTTGCTCTGCTCAGTGAAGCCGAAGACAGCTTTGGCCATCGAGTAGTTTATCTTCTTTGCTATCGGAATGGCCATCTCGTATATCTTGGTGAACTCGCTATCCTGAAAGATAAAGGTCCTATCCGGGTCGAAGCCGACCGCTATGATGTCCAGTATGTTGTCGTAGGCCCATCTTTTCGTGTCGTCAAAGGTGAGCTTCTCCTTGAAGAGGAACTTCTCGTCGTCGGTTATCTGAATGTAGAGGTTCACGCCGAACTTGTCCTGGAGCCACTTGGTCGCGAAGAATGGTATGATGTGGCCTATATGCATCGGCCCGCTCGGGCCCCTCCCCGTGTAGAGGAAGAAGCCCTTTCCAGACTCGTAATCGGCCAGCACCTTGTCGTAGTCCCTGTGGGAGAAGAAGAAGCGCCTCCTGAAGTATATCGGCAGCTCGCTCTTCGTCAGCCTAGCGGTCTTCTCAAGCAACTCGTCCGTCAGGGGACTCGTTCCGAACTCCTCTATCAGCTTTGCATAATCCACCAAACCCTCTACATCCCATGGGGTGACCTTAAACTCATCGTCCATTCAAAACACCTCCATTTCCAGTGGAAACAAAACTCCAATCTAAGCCAAGGTAGAAGAGGCCAACGTTACCAAGGCCAAAAGCAATCACCGGACATGGATTAAAAAATGTGAGAAGAGGATTTAAAGTTTTTGGGTTTGAGAATCATGTTGAGAATCATGTTTGGGTTTCGACTTTTATAGAAACATAGTCAACTATTATTCCCGATCCCATTTGTTTAATGATCACCCTCTTTGGAAGGCCTTTCCCATTAATCAATACTTCATAAACAGGTTGCAAGAGGTTGTGTGGTTCTAAGACCAAGATATCTCCTCTCTTTACAACGTCGTACTTGTCAAGACTGTTCAAAATGGCTGCGAATGGATCGAGAGCGCTGACATCATCAACAGTGGCATTAAATGTGAAAGTTCCATTGGCAGTGAATATTCTCTTAGTGTCGTTTTCGATGATTATCTTTCTGGAGAAACTTTCTGTTTTGATAATCAGACCTGCTTATGTAGTCAGGTTTAGTGAAGTTAACGTAGCTTTCAAATGTTTGATTGCCTATAGTAATGTATTCATGAGCCGTGAATGAAGTTATCAAACTCCAACATGGAGTGAACCAACAGATAAGAACTAACAATGAGGATACCTATTATTGAAATAAAAGCCAGTTTTCTCCGTTCATTCCTTTTAATCCCCACCAGACGTGTGTATAAAAGAGCATACACAATCAAACTGATAACATAAGACAAATTAATTCCACCAACAAGGTATGCTTCAAAAAAGAAGCCAATACTAAACAACATATAAAACAGAACTACAGCAATTCGAATAGCACTAAAATTGTTATCAAAGAGGCCGTTTATGAAAACGACATCTTAGCGGGGAAGTAGGAAATTGTGGAAAAGCCCTAAAAAATTAAAGCCGCCCGTTCTCCCTCAGCCACTCACCATACTTAACGAGTGCATATATGGCGTCGATGCCATCTTCAACGGTCTCATAGACAGGAACACCCTTTTCCTCAATCCTCCGGGCCATTCTTTCAGGATAATCTCCTCCCGGAGCGACAAAGACTATCGGCTTCCCATATTCCTGCACCCTCTCCATAACCTCAACTATACCCTCATCCAAAGCAGGACTCTGGAAAAGTGCTATGACTACGAGAACGTCGACGTTTTCATCTTCCAGAGCATAACTCATGGCAAGCTCATATCTCTTTGAGGGGGCATCACCTATGACGTCGATAGGATTCTTATAGCTCATGTGATGAGGAAGCTTTCCTTCTTCCACAGCCTTCACAAATTTCTCGTTGGTTTCATCACTGAGCTGGGCAAGCCTAAGTCCTTTCTCAAGCAAACCATCGCTCATCATGACTCCAGCACCGCCGCCGTTGGTTACTATTGCAACCCGGTCTCCTTTCGCTGGTTTCTGCATTGTTAAAGCCTTTGCATAGTTGAAGAGCTGTCTCATACTTTTAGCCGAGAGAACACCACTCTGCTCAAATGCCGCCTTATAAATAGCATAGCTACCTGCAAGGGAACCAGTATGAGATGCTGCAGCCTTTGCTCCAGCTTCGGTTCTTCCACTTTTAAGAACCACAACAGGCTTGACCAGCGTGGTCTCTTTAGCTCTCTGGAAAAACTTCCTTCCATCTTTCACGCCTTCAAGATAGGCTGTTATAACACCTGTCTTTGGATCATCCTTGAGATACTCCATAAAGTCACTCTCATCCAAATCTGCCATATTCCCAAGACTGATGAATTTGCTCATTCCGATTTCATGTCTCGCAGCCCAGTCAAGAATTGCCGCCCCAAATGCACCGCTTTGACTCATGAAGGCTATTCCTCCAAATTTTGGTCTTGCCTGTCTCTCTGGTGGATTGAAGTTACAGTCGAAGCCGTTCTCAATATTTGTGACACCAAGACAGTTGGGACCAACAACACGAATGCCCCACTTCTTAGCTCTCCTAACGAGCTCCTCCTCAAGGTCAGCCCTTCCAGCCTCTTTAAAGCCAGCGCTTATGACCACAGCAGTTTTAACACCCTTCTGTCCGCATTCATCAATGACATCGGGAACAAACTTTGCTGGCACAGCTATGACGGCCACATCAACCTCATCGGGAATCTCCTTGATGCTCCTGTAAACAGGAAACTTTCTTCCATTGATCTCGATCTCACCGCCTTTGACATTTACGGCGTAGACCTTTCCGCCGAAGTTGAGAGTTATCGAGCGCATTATTGAGTTCCCTATCTTTCCGGGAATGTTTGACGCCCCGATGACAGCAACACTCCTTGGATAGAATAAAAAGTCAAGATTCATCCTCCCACCCCAAAGCCGCTTGAACTTTTACATTTATAAAACTTTCCAACTTGGATAAATTATCCATAGGGGAAAAGGTTATATTGTAGAACGCTCAAATTCCAATTAGAACGTTAAAATAGGTGAGCAGAATGACAAAGAAAGTTAAAGTCGTTGCAGACCCGGAGGTAATAAAACTTATGCTCGAAGATACAAGAAGGAAAATTCTCCAGCTACTTAGGAATAAAGAGATGACAATTTCTCAGCTTTCAGAAATACTTGGAAAGACACCACAGACGATATACCACCACATTGAAAAGCTTAAGGAGGCTGGCCTTGTTGAGGTCAAAAGGACAGAGATGAAGGGGAACCTCGTCGAGAAGTACTACGGAAGGACTGCCGATGCGTTCTATATCAACTTATACTTAGGTGATGAAGAGCTCCGTTGCTTTGCCCGTTCGAGATTAAAGACAAAACTTGAGATATTCAAGGCATTGGGGTACAGATTTGATGATGAGAAGCTGCTTGACATCATGGACAACCTCTTGGAGAAAGAACATGAATACAAAACAGAAATATCAAATGAAATTGAAAGTAACGAAGAGAAACTGAAGGATTTCTCCAACGAAGATATAATACACGCTATAGAATGGCTCTCAATGGCCAAGATTGGCCAAGACCAAGAAGCCATAAAACTCCTCAAGAAGCTGGGAGAAATCCTTAAGAAGTAAGAAAACATCATAAGAGAATGATGAATGATGGCAAAAGGGATTAGGTTACTTGTGTTGGATGTTCTCAAACCTCATCAGCCCATAGTTACAGAGTTAGCTTTAGGCCTAAGTGAAGTTGAAGGTGTTGAAGGTGTCAACATAACGCTCGTCGAAATTGACAAAGAAACAGAGAATATCAAGATAACCATTGTTGGAGACAACCTCGATTATGACGAGATAGTTAGGACTATTGAGGAATTTGGCGGGGTTGTACATAGTATAGATATGGTCGCAGCAGGAAAGAGAATTGTCGAAGAAAGCGAAACGCCTCAAGATAGGCTCGAAGAGTACTGAGGTGTTTCCATGAAGGACGTTATTATAATAACAGACCCTGCAAAGGTAAGAATTCTCTCAGAGAACACGCGTTTTAAGATTTTAGAGCTTCTGAGAGAGCGTCCAATGACTATAAATGAGCTAACAGAAAGATTAAACAAAGATAGGACAACGATCTACAGACACGTGAAAACCCTTGAACGAGCAGGTTTTGTAGAAGAAATTGACCAAGAGGGCAACGAGAGGATATACGCAAGAACTGCAAGGATTTTTCTCATCAAAGCTGATCCGGACGCCAGTGTAGAACAGTTCAGGCAGGCATATCTCCGAGTAGAAGCAAAGAAGATAGTTCAAATACTTGAGAAAGTCGGCATTAAAATAAAGGACAAAAAAGGATTTATTGCCCTAACAAAGGACGTACTCAATGAAATTGAAGTAAATGCACAGCCAATAATAAAGAAAATCTCGGAGGCAGATATTGATCTAACCGAAATAGAGCTTTTTCATCTTTTAAACATGTTAGTATTTTTCCAGAGCTGT
>CAZAPD010000083.1:0-6534 GCA_964487115.1 uncultured Thermococci archaeon
TCTCCCGTAATCAGCGGTGGAACCGTGGCTATGAGCGCCGCTATGCCGACCACTGCTGGAGTGTAGTAGCGGGCAAAGCGGGTTATGAACCTCTCGGTCTTGGCCTTCCTGGCACTCGCGTTTTCGACCAGCTCGAGTATCCTGGAGACTGTGGAGTCGCCCAGCCCTCTGGTGACCCTCACCCTGAGAACTCCAGAGAGGTTGACCATGCCGGAGAGGATTTCCTCCCCTTCCCTCACCGTCCTGGGAACGCTCTCGCCCGTCAGGGCGGAGGTATCAACGGTTGATTCACCCTCTATGACAACGCCATCAACGGGAACCTTTTCGCCCGGCTTTACCAGGATTGTATCGCCGACCTTCAGCTCCTCCGGCTTCACCCTAACGACCTTGCCGTTCCTGAGCAGGTTAGCGTGCTCGGCCTTGAGCGCAAGCAGTGCCTTTATGGAGCGCCTTGACCTGTCAACGGCTATGTCCTGGAAGAACTCCCCTACAACGTAGAAGAGCATGACCGCCACTCCCTCCGGGTACTCCTCGATGAGGAACGCACCAACGGTGGCTATCGCTATCAGAAAGTTCTCGTCGAAGACGTTGCCGTGCAGGGAGTTGATGATGGCACTTCTAAGAATCTTCCACCCGGATACGAGGTAGCTGGCTAGGAAAATGCCGAGGACAAAGGTACCCTCTATCCCGTAGTGGTAGCGCATTATCATGCCCACCGCAAAAAGAACCAGGGAAACGCCGATCTGATACACCGTTTTCCTGAAGTCCTCCTCTCCGTGGTCGCCCTCTTCGATGACCTCGACGTCCGGCTCGACCTTTCTGATTATCTCCTTCGCCCTATCAACGTCGCCCTCTATAACCGCCTCCTTGGTGGCGAAGTTGACCAGCGCGAACTCAAAGCCCTCCTTCTTGAGGGCCTCCTCTATCTCGTAGGCGCAGCTCGCACAGTCGAGGCCTTTTAGTTTAAGCTTTTTTGACATGACATTACTCCTCCATATGTTTCAACGCAACCTTTAGAATCTCGGTTATGTGCTCATCGTCCAGCCTATAGAAGACGTTCTTGCCGTCCTTCCGATAGGTCACTATCTTCCTATCTTTCAAAATCCTGAGCTGATGAGAGATAGCCGAAACGGAAAGCTTGGTTATCGCCGAGAGGTCGCATGTGCATAACTCACCTGCGTTGAGAAGGGCGAGCAGGATTTTAAGCCTCGTTGGATTGCCCAGAGCATCGAAAAAGTCTGCCAGCTCCAAAACCGCTTCATCATCGGGCAGTTTTGTCTGAGCCTTAAGGATCTTATCAATATGCTCCTCATACATCTTGCATACTTCCGTCATTTTTCATCACCTCTACATTTGAGCAATTATGCAAATATTTTTATAAGCATTACTATAGCACTAAAGAGGATCACAGCACAAAAATGAGTAGCGTAACCAACAGCGCAACCAGAAAATAGGGCAGAGAATATTTATGAAATTGTCCCATCCCAGTTCTGGAAATTCTGAGTGCTATAAAATTCGCTAAGGAACCAATTATTATCCCCGTGCCTCCAAGATTCACGCCCAGTGTCAGGGGAAGCCATGGCGGTCTTGTCGGGAGTAGCATAACTGTGGCCGGTACATTGCTTGTTGCTTGACTTAATCCAGCTGCCATCACAATAATCGTCAGTGAATTCTTATGGAACAATGTATGACCAAGAGAAGATATGAGGAGTGATATTTCTCCGAAGTCCACAAATATCAGTGCAAAAATTGCTATTAATGCAACATCAACAGATAAAATTGCCTCTCTTCCAAGGAGTGCCAAAACAATTAGGGTCGCTACAAGGCCGATAAATGCATAACCAAGCTGGATGAGAATTACATCAGTTATGAGGAGAATCATAGAAGCAGCAAGCAATAGCCTGTTGATTTTTATGCGTGGCATTGTGAAAGACTGAATCCGTTTTTTACTGCCAGCCAGATAAACAAAAAGAAGCAAAATTATCATCCATGCCAAAACATATGGTAGCATATTCAGAACAAAATCATGGATTGAAACTTTATACGTTCTCCAGATGATTATGTTCTGTGGATTGCCTATTGGGGTCATGGCAGAACCTACATTGGCTGCTATAGCTGTGAGCGTTACTGCTTTGCCAGTGTTCATTCCTGTAATCCTTGAAATCATGACTACAAGAGGCACGAAGATAAACATTGCAGTGTCGTTCATTATAAACGCTGATGAGAGGGCAGTGGTCAAAGTCAGGAGGACCATGAGTCGCCATTCTGAGCCGTTTGAGAGCCTGATTAACCCCGGCGCAATTCTGCTAAATATCCCCGAGAGCTCAATTCCTCTTGAAACTGCAAGGAGAGATACTATTGCAGCCAAACTCTCATAATCTATAAGATGTAAGCTCCTACCTGGTAGAGAGGGATCCACAACCGAGAGGAATAGATACAATAATACTAAAAGCGCCAGAAACCACTCCCTTCGAGCATATGATGCCACGGTTCTAACCAACGCACCGGGGCTAAATGACGTATCTCCTTACCTCCTCTGTGAGGCCATAATCCGGTATGAGTTCTCTGCCATCATAGGAAACCTTAACATGCATTATAATGAGACGGTTCCAGACTACAGGAACTGCCCATGCATTTTCTGGCTCTCTGAATTCGGCAGCCTCAACAACATGGACTTCCTTTAGGGCACTTTCAACAATTCTCTGGACTTCCTGGGGATCGATATCTACTCTCCACGCCCTGACGGGTCTTCCTTTGGGAGAAGGAGCCTTTGAATAGGGATCATAATGAATTCTATCTATGGCAAAGTTCATGTACATTATAGGCACATCAACATGTACCTCTCCTATTGGACCTCTTCTTATCAGGGGGACACCCACAGTGAAAACTGGCAGTGCCGCCTTGACGGCCTCAACAGCATGAACAACAAATTCAGGATTAAAAGTTTCTCCACGTTCTACCCAATCACCTCTTATTGGAGGTGGGCTTGGTGATACCATTTTGAAAACCTCCCTAAATCTCTGTTTTCAGTAAAGGTTGTATGTTATATAACGTTTTTGGGCAAAAGTCAAAAAGCTAAACAGAAATCAGCATTCATCTGGGCCCTATTTTCTGGTATCTTTCAAAAAATTTATGTGGGCATGTTGATGTCAGATATTCTGACAATCATTTCAGTGCTTCGTTATATTGTCAAGATTCCTGATTGGGCCCGCAGGTGGTTCTAAAAAGAACTTGTTTGACTACTCCAAAGATAACAAATACACCCCAAAAAACATCAAAATGCCAAGAAATGCTTTAATTGCTGTGAAGCTCTCTCCGAGAATTAGAAAAGCAAAGAAAGCGCCAACTAATGAGGAAGTTGAAAAAATTGCCCCAGCTTTCATAGCCCCAATTTCTCTTAAGGCGAACAGAAACAGTACGATGGAAAAACCTATGCTGAAAGCACCGACCGTTAGTATATAAGGAAGACTCTGAAGTGGAATATACAAAGGAATCCTAAGTAGAGACGCCAAGATTAGCAGAGCACTCCCTCCAAACAGCCCTTTTAGGGAGGTTACCAAAAGCAGATCCCTCTTAACGCTTAGCAGCTTGCTCAAATTGCTGTCTATTGCCCATGAAAGACCTGCCAAGATTATTAAAATGTTCCCAAGGATGCCTCTGCTCAGCTCCACTTCTCTAAAGTTCCCCGTTGAGATCACAACTGCTCCAATTAGGATTGAGAGAACTCCGATAATGCTTCTTCTTGAGGCTTTTTCTTTAAAGACTAAAAGGGCTATCAAAACAGTGAACAATGTCTCGGTGTTTAGCAAGAGGGATGCATTAACGGCTGTTGTCTTATCCAGACCAAACATGAATGAAAGAGGGGCTAAGAAAGATCCAAAAAGTACTATAAAAGTTAATATCAAAAGATCTCGCCTTGAGAAGAACTCCTGAGTTTTAACCTTAAATTCAAGCTTTTTAAGGAGCTTGTCTTTGAGCGGCGTAAAGCGAAGGAGCATTAAAACTATCCCTGCCGTTAGATAAATGCTTCCTGCTATTATCATCGGATGAACGTTTCTAAGGGCAATTTTATTCAGCGTTGAGCTTATTCCAAAGAGCAGGGCGGCTAAAACCGCACTCACATAACCATAATGGTGGGTCATGGTGCTAAATACGGGGAGGAGGTTATAAACGTATTTCACACAAAACAAGATGGTTTTGTTTACAAAACTAACCCCTTTAGCTTTAGTATCAATTTAAATCGAAAAAATCAAAGGGAATCGATTATTTTTCTGAGCTTTTCCTCTATTGGTTTCATTAGATCTACTACTTCTTCCCCTGCAATTCGCCAAGCAACACTCGGTAGGCCTATCCCAAGATATACTCCATCCCCCCTCGCATAACCAAAAGCCGTACATGGCATCAGGGCGCCTATGTTTGGATCGAGCTTAACGAGCTCCGTCACAACCTCTCTATCACATATGAAGAGCACGTGATAATCCGCTATAAACCCGTCTTCCCTTTCCACTATGCTCACCGGAATTCTCTCACCCACTATAAGGAGCTCCTCTCCCCCATCCTCTTTTTGAGTTCTTCCCACAGCTCATCAAGGTCTCTCTCGAATTTTCTGACATAGTAAAACTTCATCCCCCCTCACCTGCAGATTATGTCATATGCACATCTATCCGAAGCTTTTCTCTACTTAGATCGAATTTATACCCTTTTATACGTTTTACTGGATGAAAATTTATAAAATAGTGTTATCAACAGCAGTAGCAGTTGCATTCAGAATCCCCAGCCTTTGTCATTCTAAAATTAAAATCTTAGAGAGACGAAAATCAGATTAAACCAAAAAATCAAAGTAGTTCTTCTATGATCTCCGCAACATTTCTCCGGGCCTTGCCGCGGAGCCTTTCGAGGTGACTGCTCAGGGCCTCGCCGATGCCGTGGACGAAGAGGCTGAGCGCTTCGTCCCTGTCGAGTCCCCTGCTCCTCAGGTAGAAGAGCGCATCCTCGTCGAACTGCCTCACCGCCGAGGAGTGGAAGGCCGACTCGATTTCTCCGGTATCGACCTCAAGCATCGGCACGCTCACTCCAAGTGAGTCCTCGTCCATTATGGTTATCTGAGACACGACACCGCTCGATGAGTTCCTGGCGCTCTCAAAGACCTTGGCAACCCCCCTGTGCACGGTCCAGCCGTTTTCGTAGGAGAAGCCGTGAACTCTCGTCTCGCTCGCAGTCTTTTCGCCGTACTGGAGGACGTTCGTGAGGTAGTCCACGGCTCTTCCGATGGCTATCGGCATGCCCCCGAGAACCAGCTCGCTTCCCTTACTCTCAAGCGAGTAGTCCTCGCGGTGGTGGCTCATCTCCCCTGCGCTTACCACCGTGAAGGCCCTGACTTTGCTTCCCTCTCCGAGGCTCGCCCTGAGGAGATAGTGGGAAAGGCTTTTGTGCCTTCCGACGGTCAAAATCTCAAGCTCGGCGTTTCTGGCTTTGAGCTCGACCACGAGGGACTTTGTTCCTTCTTCGCTCAGATCGTAGATTATTAGCGGTGCCTTAACGTTCTCGGCCTCGATACTGATGTGGTGGCTGATAAAGGCCTCACCCGAGAGGTGGGAGACTATGATGAGGGGCTCTATCAGGTCCCCGGTAATCCTCAGCCTGTACGTTTTCCTGAGAGCGTAGAAGTGGAAGCCAAGGATTCTGGATTCCTCCGGTTGTGAGAGGCCCAGGGTTCCTTCGCCCAGCTCAACGCCCCGGGGGAGGCTAAAGCTCGCCTTGCTTCCGGAGAGAACTACGTGACCCTTTATCGGAATTTTTCCCGCTTCCGCCTCGGTGGGAAGCTTGAGCGGTGAGTTTTCCTCGAAGAGCTTCCACTTGGTGTAGCTCTTTATGGTCGGGCTGTCGCCGTACTTCTGATAGGTAAGCTTTTCAAGGGCCTCAAGGGTGATCGCGGGAATGCTGAGGTGCTCGTTAGAGAGCCTGTTAAGGCGCATCAGCCAACACCCCCAACCTCGCTGAACTCCAGCTCTATGACCTTCTTGAGAACCTCGACGTACTCGAAGGGAAGTCCTTCAAGGATTTCGCTGATGAAGCCGAGCACTATAAGGCTCTTCACCTCTTCCTCGCTTATGCCGCGCGAGTTCATGTAGAAGAGCTTGTCCTCGCCGAGCTTTCCGGTCGTGGCCTCGTGAATTATGCTCGCGCTCGGCTCATCGCTCTGATTGTGTGGATAGGTGTAGGCCCTGCTCTCCTCGTCGAGGATTAGCGAGTCACACGAGACCGTCGCTGTGGAGTTTCCTGCCCCCTTGAGGATTCTCACGAGCCCGCGATAGATGTTTATCCCGCCGTTGGCGCTTATGCTCTTGGAGACTATCTTTGAGCTCGTGTTTGGAGCCAGATGCCAGGTTTTGGCTCCGGTGTCCTTCATGAAGGGCCCGTTGCTCAGCGAGACGACGTACTGGGCTGTTCTGGCACCTTCGCCCTTCAGGACGCTCGAGGGGTAGGTGTAGGTTATCCTGCTCCCTATGCTGCCCTCTATCCACTCGACGTAGG
>CAZAPD010000084.1:0-28242 GCA_964487115.1 uncultured Thermococci archaeon
AGGATAATCCATGACCTTTGTTGTGTTTTCAGGGATATCCTTTCCAATATTTCTGTGTATGTAGTAATCTTCAGCTAACCATGAGGATGTCATGAATGTGATAACCCCGGAAACCACCAGCAGGGCTATAACTGTGTAAGTTGCCAGCGGATTCAGACTAACCTCCCTTTTTCTAATAGACTCCATAAAAATAATCCCCAGAATCGAACTTAGAGCCCATACATACATTATTTCAGTATCCGGAAAGTCCCTCATAACAACGGCTGATGACCCTATCAATCCAAAAAGGAAATACACCTCACCGCAAAAGAACGCACGTCTTGAATTGATGCTCATGTAGTAAATGGATGCAGCCCCTAATAGGAAATAGGCTAGAAGCAGAAAAGGAATGGCCCATGCAATGTAATGATATACAGAATCTGGAATTACAACGGTAAACATAACTGGAATGAATCCAAAAAGCCTCATGTTTATTGTTGCCTGAATGGCAAAGATCACAAGGAGGAGGTAGCCCTGAATATCCTTCATATCTAAACTTCCCTTCTCGAAATATATTTAACTTTCGCTTTTAATTAGTTCTGCAAATTCATCTAAATTTGTTCTCTCCATTTCCTTTTCAAATCGAATCCCCAGCTCCGCTATTTCTTCAGGTGTTATTGTCTCATTGCCTCCCCCGATTCCAGGACAGCTCTCATCATAATACAGCCAAAATTTTTCTCCCTTGTATTCAAAGGGCTCCTCCCCTTCAACTCCCAGAGGCTTTCTCGAAACCATGAATGGGTATATTCTGCACACCAGAGGACTGTAATCGTGAATTCTGCATTTGCCTGTTTCGGGATCATGAAAGATGCATCCCAGATCCCATTCCCGGTATGCCAGAACAAATCTAACCTTTTCACCTTCAAAAGTTAGCATAAGAAAATCCTGAGGATCATGTCCGTGCTCAGCTATCTTTTCTATATCTCCAAGTGTCAGGTAAATAAATCTACCCCTGCAGCAGTCCACACAGAATTTGCATTCAAAATTAACATCGCTTTTGAGAGGTTTGGGTTTAAATCTCATTGGCTCACCTCATGTGTTCAGGTGTCCATCAAACTCTTTGCTCTTCACGAAGTCAGTACAGCTCTTACCAAGTCTCTTGCTCACGTAGGGTCCGTCTTTTCTGTATCCAAACTTCCTGTAGTACTCTCTAACCCCAACGCCGCTTATAACAAGCATTTTTTTAACATCAAACTCCTCCCTTGCGATTCTCTCAGCTTCCGCCAGCAATTCCCTTCCATATCCCCTGTGCTGCCACTCGTACTTTGGTTTTCCTCCTATAGGAACTAAAGGCCCATACACATGAAGCTCCCTGACTATGGCTGAGGGAACTTTATTGATCTCCTTTCGGTGAGCCTTTTCGCTTGGAATCCTCAATCTCAAAAACCCGATTAGAATATCGTTTTTAACGTCCTCAAAGCTCAGGAATATTTCTCTTCCTCCAGAAGCGTCATAATCCTCACGGAGGAGTTTTATATGTTCGATTTCAGGTTCTATTCCAAACTTCTGCATCATATGACCGACTTCTCTGAATCTTATCTCTCTCGGCCTGATTCCCCTCTTAATCAGCTCATTGAAGACGAGCTGGCCGAGGTTAGAGTGCTTCACGCCATCAACTATGAGCTGAACTGGAATGTCGCGTTGAATTCTCATGACTCTGACCCACTTGGGGAAGAACTTGTATGCTTCAACGAGTAATTCAACAGCTTCTTCAGTTCTGTAGGGGCGATATTTACCTTCCTTCCACCAGCTGTAGAGGGGAGCATCTGCAGTAACCAGCGTCGGATAGACCTTCAGCATGTCCGGTTTGAAACGTTCATCCTCAAATATTGTCCTGAATGAGAGCAGATCCCTCTCAAAGTTGCTTCCCGGCAGACCGGGCATCATATGGTAGTTTATCTTAAGGCCCGCATCCTTTAAAAGCTGCGTTGCTCTAACAACGTCCTCAACCGTGTGTCCTCTCCTTACACGCTCATAGATAAAGTTGAAAACTGTCTGAACACCGAGCTCCACTCTGGTGGTTCCAAAGGCGAGCATCCTATCAATCTGTCTCTCAAAGGCCCAATCTGGCCTTGTTTCAATTGTCAATCCAACCATCCTGACCTTTGCCTTCTCATTCTTCCTCTGCTCATCCTCAAGATAATAATAAGGCTTTTTGTGGGTTCTTTCCCAGGCTGCCTTAAAAGCTGGATCTTCTTCAAGAATGGAGTAGTCTTTGTGGATTAAAACCCGGATTAACTTTTCTTCAAGGTTTTCTATATCCCTGAAGTACTCGAAATCATTCATGGCCTTGAAAGCACATTTAATGAACCACTCCTGATAGTCTAAATCAACCGCGGGAAAAGTTCCGCCCTGGATTATAACCTCTACTTTATCCACATCATGGCCTATGTCGGTGAGCTGTTTAAGACGGCGCATCATAATTATGTAAGGATGATAACCACTCTGAATTGCTCTCAAAGCTGAAGGTTCCTTTCCAGTGTAGCTCTGGGGGGAACCAATTGATGGACCGCCGGGACAGTATATGCACCTTCCATGAGGGCAGGGAAAAGGCTTTGTCATCATGGCAACCACAGCAACTCCACTTATCGTTCTCGTGGGCTTCTTTTTGAGTATCTCCCTGACTCTCTCCCTTTCATTTTCAGGGATGGCCCGGAGTATATCCGCATTCCCCGGGATTCTGCTGAGATGGTATCTCCGGGAAACAGCCATTTTATACCGATTAAGCTCATTTCTATCTTTAATCTCACCAGATAAGATTGCTCTCGCAAGTTCTTCAATGGCTTTTTCATAGCTGTCCATCTCAATCCTCCCGGCTTAAATTAATAAAGGGTTTTAAAAGGGTTTGCGGGAAAGGTGTTATATACACTGTGAATAGAGTCTGAAATAGACGTTTGATGTTCTCAACGAAGAGCTGGAGGAAGGAAAATGAAGCGCGATGAACTCGTTTCATTTCTCGATGAATACCTGAACATTTCCACCTATTCCGACAAGTCCAGCAATGGCCTGCAGGTCGAAGGGAAAGAGGAAATCGGGCGGATAGCCTTTTCTGTGGATGCGACTCTAAGAACAATAGAGCAAGCCGCAAGGAGAAATGCAGACATGCTGATAGTCCATCACGGCGTAATCTGGGGTGGGCTGAGCTACATCAGGGGAATACACTACAGGCGATTAAAGACTCTCTTTGACGCTGGCATGAACCTCTATGCAGCACATCTGCCCCTCGATGCCCATCCAGAAGTAGGAAACAACGTACAGCTCCTAAAACTGCTCGATCTTGAGCCGAAGGAACCATTCGGCGAGTACAAAGGAACAGCCATAGGATTCCTCGGCGAATTCAAAAAGACGGAACCCATCGAGAAAATTGTTCAAATCCTTGCAGAAAGGTTAAACACGACAGTTAAAACCTACGAATTCGGTAAGAAAGAGATACGTACGATCGGAGCTGTAAGCGGGGCGGGTGCATTTGCACTGGAGGAAGCTCATAGAAAAGGGATTGATCTTTTCATAACCGGCGAGTTCGGTCATGCCGACTACCTCACCGCCGTTGACCTGGGAATCAGCGTTGCTGTAGCTGGCCACTACAAGACCGAGACTCTGGGGATTAAGGCACTGATGGAAGTTGTAAAAGAAAAGTTTGGAATAGATGCTATTTTCATCGAAGAACCTACTGGACTTTGATACTATATATTTTTTCAAGGAATTCCTCAGGTTTCAGGATTTTGATTTCCACACCGAGATCCTTGGCATATTCCTCTATCCAGCCAAGGTGAGGGATCTGAAATGGGTAGACAATCCAGAGCTGTGAAAATCCTGCCCGGGAGGCTTTGATGATGTTATACAGGAGTCTCTGACGTATCCACTTATAGGAGTTCTCAAACTCTATCGCCAGCAGCTTCTCCCTGCCGTCCATTATAACAAGATCTATCCTCGTCCCGTCAGCCGTTCTGTATTCTGAAACTGGTAAAAGTCCCATGTCACGAACTATTTCAGAGGCTTCTTTCGTTAGGCCTCTCACTCTGATTTTAACCACCAATGAGGCTTTTCTTCACCTCTGCTATAGCATCCCTTGCCTTAAGGATGTTCTTTATTCTGCCCTGAGCAAGTTCCTTTCTTCCTCCTCCACCACCACCAGCAATGGAGGTTATAGTCCTCACAATATCACCTGCTTTCAGATCAAGCTTATCGCCCACACTTACAACCACAGTATTGGTGTCCTCACTTATGAGAACAACAATTCTTTTTGGCCTTCTGAGGCTTATAGCCGCTTCCCTAAGGTTGTCTATGTCCCCCTCAACAATCTCTCCTATAAATTCAACACTACCAATCTTTTCGATTTTCTTCTCCAGCTCATAAACGAGGAGCTTTGCAAGCTCCTTCTTCAGTCTCTCAGCCTCCTTTCTTGCATCCTTCCACTCATTGAAGAACCTCTCAGCTGTTTCGGGCAGTTTTTCGGGTGGCACTCTAAACACTTCACTGGTCTTCTTAAGGATTCTTTCAGTCTCCTGCATCCAGCCGACAGCAGCTTCACCACAAGCAAAAATTATCCTCTCAACACCATCCTGTATGCGCTCGGTTCTGAGTACCTTGATCGGCCCAATTAAACCTGTGTTTGGCAGGTGGGTACCACCACATGCCTGCACATCCCAATCCTCTATCTTGAGAACCCTGATTATCCTCCCGGGAACAACACCGCCCTGATAAAGGCGGAAGCCATACTTCATCTCGGCTTCAGTTCTCGGAAGCCATTCCCAGCTTACCCTCCTATTCTCCATCACAATACGGTTAGCTAAGCGCTCTATCTTCCTCAGCTCCTCCTCGCTTATGCGCTTGTAGTGGGCTATGTCGAGCCTCGCCCAGTCGGTATGGAGCTGACTCCCAGCTTGCCAGACGTGCTTTCCCAAAACCCTCACCAGAGCGCCCATGAGAACGTGGGTTCCGGTGTGGTGGCGCATGTGCTGTATTCTTCTCTCCCAGTCAATTCTTCCATGAACAGCCTGCCCTTCCTTGAAGAGTTCCGGTCTTTCAACTTTGTGGAGGATAACCTTTCCAACCTTCTGAACGTTGGTGACCTTAACTTCTTCGCCCTCCACCACCAGAATGCCGGTGTCACAGGGCTGTCCGCCGCCCTCTGGGTAGAAGACCGTCTGGTTCAGGATCACCCGGTCATCTATGACTTTAAGAACCGTTGCCTCGAATTCCTTCATCATAGGGTCTTCATAGTAGAGTGTCTTAGTCTCAGACAGCTCTTGGACAAGCTCAAAGTCTACTAAAGTTTTTTCTCCCTCCTCTTCTTCACTTCTCTCAGCTTCTTTTGCCACCAATGTGTAGAAATTGTCAGGGATATGGACTTTTATCCCCTCACTTTCAGCAATCTCTCTAACGATTTCCGGGGTTAGTCCGTGGCTCTCGTAGAATAGTATGAGCTTCTCAAGAGGTATTTCTCGTCTACCTGACTTTTTGAGCTTAGTTATCTCCCTTTTCACGAGGTCACTTCCCCTCTTGAGGGTTTCCTGATAGCGCTTCTCCTCGACGTTGACTATATCCAATATTACATCTTCCATTTCCTTAAACTCTGGGAATGTCGGTGAGAGAGCCTTTATGTGCATCGCCATTATCTCGCTCAACGGAATCTCGATGCCGAGCTCCTTTAGGTGCCTTATACTCTTCCTTATGAGGAGCCTTGCCAAATAGCCGGCTTTCACGTTTGATGGAATGACACCATCGGCCAGCATGAATGTTAAGGCTTTGGTATGATCAGCTATGGCATAGATAAGCTCGTAGGGCCTAACAGCTTTTTCGAGCTCCTCAACACTTATTCCTACTTTATTTGCCACCTCTCTCCTCAGAACCTTGAGGTCTCCCATATCCTCGATGTCGAACATTCCAGCTAAGCGGGAATTCTCCATTAAAATTCTCTCATCTATTTTCTCCACTCCTGCCATCCTTTTTAAGGGATCTACAACATAACCTAAAACAGCATCATAAGCTGTTGGCGTCCCCTGACTCATCCAAACTAATCTTTCTAAACCGTAACCTGTATCAACAACCCGAGTTTCCATCGGAACATATTTATCCCCCTTAATCTCGACGATCTGAGAGGGATCGGCATTTGGAGGAGCTAATTTGTACTGCATGAAGACGAGCGTGGCAACCTCAAGACCGCGGTAGAGCACTTCGAATGCTGGTCCAGCATTTCCTCCACCAGCCCACGGATTTTCTTTGAAGGTTATATCTTCCCCCTTCATTCCAAGATCTCTTGTGAAGAATTCGTATGCATACTCCACGGTTTCATCCATCCAGTATATTGGCTTTCCGGGATAGTTGAAAGCATGATGCGCCATCATCTCGAATATCGTGAAGTGCCTTCCAGTTATTCCGACGTTGTCTATGTCAGTAAAGCGGATTGAAGGCTGACTTATCGTTAGTGGATTTGCCGGAGGTTCGGCCTCACCGCTTATGACCCAAGGCTGGAAGTCCATTATGCTTGCTCCAACGAGGAGAACATCATCCCTCCACCTTGGGAGAACAGGATAACGCTTTACTCTTCCATGCCCATGTCTCTCAAAAAAGCTCAGAAAAGCTTCACGCATCTCCTCAAGTGTATATTTCTTTGGTATCCCTGGCTTTCCTATGAAAGCATACTCATCACACGGCGGATCCCCACAAGTCTCTCTATTCGGATCGAGTGTCCAGAAGGGCTTTCCACAGACTTTACACGTTTTTCTAATCCAGCCTTCCTCTTTGAACATTCGCGTGCTCATATCCATCGACATTTTTATCACCTTTTAAATCCTAAGCTATGATGAGTTTATACTTAAAAAAGGCTTTCGTTTGAAGTTTGATTTGTATAATTTACTTTGCGATAAGCACCAGAACCAGCTCCATAAACACCAGCCCAAATATAATGATGAGCAAAATTACTTTTGTTATGGACTCAACAGTGCTCACGGCTTTCTCTATTGTGTCATTGGCTTCCAATGATGTAAAGTCCGAGGCTGGTGAGGTATCGTTCCTACTGATCTGATCAGGTCCCAACTCCTCGTTTCTTGATGGCACATGATTAAATGCACTGTACATCACAGTACAATATATGAAAAATGCCAATATGATGAACACTGGAGCTATCCTCTTGAATCCCATAAACCTTACCCTCCGTTCCAATGCAGATTTAACACCAACACATAAAACTAATTCAAAAATAGTTATTCCATTAATGTTATCTTAATCCTTGCTATATTTAAATTTTATGCCCTATGTTATATTTAGATAATAGGGTAAATCACTTGTAGTTATTCACCTTTAATATTTTCTTACAACAAGGGCCAGAATTCTGTATTTTATGCAAAAATTTTCGATAATAAATAAAATAATTCCCAGACATAAAAAGAAATTTTAATAGATATATTTCCAAAAGGCTCGATTTTACATAAAATACAAACCCTTGGATCGAAACTCTAAGCATGGGGTCAGCCCTGTGAAACCTCCTCATCACTCAGGGGGCTCCAGACTCATCATCCCTAATGTTAATTATCGTGTTTCCCGGTTATATCATTTCACTTCCCATACTTAAGTTCGAGGGTAGTATATTGGAAAACCTAACTACTAAGGTCCAATAAATTATTGACCAAATTTTCACATAACAATCAAAAGTCTTAAATATATTGCAATACTTAAATTTTCTCTGTAGAGTTCAGTGATGTACCACCAACTTCTATTTTGATATACAGTAGTTCAGTGAAGCACTATTAAGTTGGGAGGTGTGCATATGGGAGTTGTAATGGACTTTATTAACTGGCTGGATGGCATAGTATGGGGCCCTCCCATAATGATTTTGCTTGTTGGTACTGGACTTTTCTTGACCATTATGCTGGGAGGAATCCAGATCAGGCGTCTGGGCTGGTCCATTAGATATACCTTTGGCAAAGAAGGAAGGGCAAAAACAGGAGAAGGCGATATTAGTCCATTTCAGGCTTTAATGGCAACGATTTCCGGAACGGTCGGTATAGGGAACATAGCAGGTGTGGCAACAGCAATTTATCATGGAGGTCCTGGGGCACTCTTCTGGATGTGGGTAACAGCTGCGGTTGGTATGGCCACGAGATATTCAGAAGGTCTGTTAGGTGTGGCCTTCAGAGGAAAGTTACCTGATGGGACAATGATAGGAGGTTCATTTAACGCCCTGGAGAGGGGATTCGCAGAGGTTGAAATTTCACCAACCGGGAGATATCTGGCATCAATATTCATGCTGATATTCGCGGCTTTTATAGGATACGATGGTACAAAGCATAGCGGAGGACTAATGATTGGAGCATACATCATAGCACTGTTGTTCCTTATACTGGCATACTATCTCATTAGAGGTCACGCCATGCCCTCTTTAGGAAAAGTCCTTGCAATACTGTTTTCAACCTTCGCAGCAATTGCAGCTTTTGGAATCGGAAACATGACGCAGTCAAATTCATTAGCTCTGGGTATGAAAGTAGCATTCCACGTTCCGTTCTGGGCCACTGGTGTTGCCTTTGCTATCTTGACGTTCATAGTTACTATTGGAGGAATCAAGAGAATTGGTGAGTTTACAGAGTACCTCGTCCCATTCATGGCAATAATCTACTTTATCTTTGCAATTGGTGTATGGATCAAGTTCGCAGGGAAGCTACCAAGCGCAATAGCACTGATATTCAAGGACGCCTTTACCGGACAGGCTGTTGCCGGTGGTGCCATAGGTACAGTTATAAGGTGGGGTGTTGCGAGAGGTCTGTTCTCCAATGAAGCTGGTTTAGGAACAGCAAGTATGGCACACTCAGCCGCAAAAACCGACAATCCATCAAGACAGGCCCATGTTGCCATGCTCGGACCCTTCATTGATACACTCATAATCTGTTCCCTGACAGGAATTTCAATTGTTGCTACAGGCGCATGGCAGACAGGTAAAACAAGCACAGCCTTGACACAGGAAGCCTTTGCAAGGGCATTTGGACATGCAGGAGAGGTTATGGTCGTTATAGGTGTCATACTGTTTGCATACTCAACGGTTCTCGCATGGAACTACTACGGAAGACAGAACATAATGTATCTGACAAAATGGATCACAGGAGATCCAGAAAAATTTGCCAACCTTTATCCAAAATTGCACTTAGCATATAATATACTCTGGGTTATATTCATATACATCGGTGCAACAACAGTTCTTGAAAACGTCTGGACATTCTCAGATATGATGAACGGTCTAATGGCAATACCCAACCTGCTTGGACTTGTGGTACTCTATACCGTCATCAAGAAGTACACAGATGAATTCATAAAAGCCAATCCATAAAGCCTCTTTCTTTTCTTTCTTCATTCTGAAAACTGGAGGTGAGCAAAATTGGTTTCTAAATCTGAATATCCCAGATTAGTTACAATTCCTCCGGGTCCAAAGGCCCGAGAGCTTATTGAGCGTGAAAAAAAGGTCGTTTCTCAGGGGCTTGGAGTTAAGCTCTTTCCGGTTGTTCCCGAGAGAGGCTACGGCGCTTTAATAGAGGATGTTGATGGTAATGTCTTTATAGACTTTTTAGCTGGAGCTGCAGCAGCTTCAACAGGCTACGCTCATCCAAAACTCGTAAAAGAAGTGCAAAAGCAGGTGGCAAAAATTCAGCATTCTATGATAGGCTACACCTACAGCAAAAGGGCTATAGAAGTTGCGGAAATTCTCACTGAAAAAGCTCCGATAAAAAATGCAAAGGTGCTCTTTGGCCTCAGTGGAAGTGATGCAATGGATTTAACCATGAAGGTGGCGCGCTTTGCAACAAGAAAACCATGGTTCATAGCATTTATAGGAGCTTATCATGGCCAGACCTACGGGGCAACCTCTATAGCGGCATTTCAGAGCTCTCAGAAGAGAGGATTCTCGCCGTTAGTACCCAATGTCGTTTGGATTCCATACCCCAACCCCTACAGGAACATCTGGGGAATAAATGGTTACGATGAACCCAACGAACTGATAAATCGTTTTCTGGATTATCTTGAGAGCTATGTTCTTGCCCATGTTGTTCCGCCCGACGAAGTCTCAGTTTTAATTGCAGAGCCCATTCAGGGAGATGGAGGAATCGTAGTTCCACCAGAGAACTTCTTCATTGAGCTAAAAAAGGTTCTGGAAGAGCATGGAATTCTTCTGGCGATGGATGAGGTTCAAACAGGAATTGGAAGGACAGGGAAATGGTTTGCCAGTGAATGGTTTAAAGTTGAGCCGGACTTTTTGGCTTTTGGAAAAGGCGTGGCAAGCGGTATGGGACTGAGTGGCGTCATAGGAAAAGCTGAACTTATGGATATGACAAGCGGCTCTGCACTATTAACGCCAGCAGCTAATCCCGTAATTTCAGCCGCAGCTTATGCAACGTTGAAGATAATCGAAGAGGAGAATATCCTCGAAAACGTCCAGAAGGTAGGAGCTTTCATGATGAAGCGCCTCAAAGAGATGAAGGAGGAATATGAGGTCATAGGAGATGTTAGAGGAAAAGGCCTAATGATAGGAGCAGAGATAATAAAGCCGGATGGAAGACCCGATCCAGAGCTCACAGGAAAAATATGCTGGAGGGCGTTTGAACTCGGCTTAATACTCCCAAGTTATGGTATGTTTGGAAACGTCATCAGGATAACGCCGCCTCTTGTGATTACACAGGAACTGGCAGAAAAGGGCCTTGAAATTATGGAGCAGGCGTTGAAGGATGCTCTGGCAGGGAAAGTAACACACAGAACGGTTACGTGGCATTGATCTCTGTTATTTAGATTAGATTAATGAAACCTTTTTCATAATTTATTTTTTAAACTCTCTCTTTAAATTTTCTTAGGTGATAAAATGGGATTCAAAGGATTTATCGAAAAGTGGCATAAAAGGTGTCCATTCATAAGAACAATCGAGAAGTGGAGGTTTAAGAGGAAGAAGAATAAGTTTGAAATCAAAAAGAGGCCCTGAAGCTGGTTTCTTGAATACATCCTCCATGGTAAAAAGCTTCATTCAGCTTTACATCATCTCACTAACTTCATCCACCACCATCTCAACCTTAACCGCTTTCTGTTCCCCAGTTTTCATGTCTCTCACCGTAACCTTCCCTTCAGCGAGATCTTTCTTTCCAATGATGATCACAAGCGGCACTCCAAGCCTATTTGCGTGATCCAGAGCTTTCCTAAGCTTCCTCCCCTGAAGATCATACTCGGCCTTTATTCCAGCTCTCCTGAGCATCTGTGTTATCTCAGCTGCTTTCATCCTGATCTCAAGCCCTTTTCCGATATACGCAACAAAAACATCCGGCCTGAGCTTAAACTCTGGGAGAAGGTTTTTGTTTTCAAGTATTGGAATCAGCCTCTCAATTCCAATGGCAAAGCCCGTTGCGGGAGTTGGTTTTCCCCCAAAGACTTCAATGAGATTATCGTACCTTCCTCCACCTCCGATTGAACCTATCCCCAGTTTATTGGGTGCTATGGCCTCAAAGACAATACTCGTGTAGTAATCAAAGCCCCTCGCAATTCCAAAGTCAATCAAGGCATAATCATAGACGCCATATGCTCTGAGCAGTTCAAATAATTCTTCAATCTTTTTCAGCTCTTCCTTTGCCACTGCACTTGTAAAAAGCTCATAAGCCTTTGATAAAACCTCATCGGGTTTTCCTTTTAGTTCAATTAAGAATAGAACTTTATCCACAGCATCGTCGTCCAATCCAAAATCCCTGAGCGAGGCGATGAAATCCTCCCTGTTCATCTTATCCTTCTTATCTATCAGGCGCATTAGGCCAATATCATTCTTGACACTAAGCATTTTGGCAAACTCATCGAGCAAAACGCGGTCTCCTACGTTAACAGTAAATTCTCTGAGGCCTGTCGCAAGGTAGCTCTCAATCATCAGAGCTATAACCTCTGCATCGGCTTCAACGCCTGCTGATCCTATAAGCTCAACCCCTGCCTGCCAGAATTCCCTGAGGCGACCACTCTGGGGTTCTTCATAGCGAAACATGTTTGTTATGTAGTACCACTTTATCGGCTTCGGAGCATTCTGGAACTGGTTTACAAATAGACGGGCAACACTTGAAGTCAAATCTGGCCTTAAAGAAACATCTCTGCCACCCTTATCCTTGAAAGCATAGAGCTGATTAACAACCTCTTCCCCGCTCCGGAGCTGGAATAGCTTCGTGTATTCAAATGTGGGGGTGAGAATCTCATTAAAGCCGTACAGTTCGAAGACCTCTCTGATCCTCTCAAAGATGTACCTTCTCTTTGCCATCTGTTCCGGAAGCAGATCCCTCGTTCCCTTAACTCTCTCAATCTTCATCATCCTCTCCACCTAAGCTTAAAAGATGAAGGAAGTTTATAGGCTTTCCGATTGTGAGTTTAATAGCTGTTACGGATGCATACTGGCTACAAAAGCTTAATGTCATTGAATCATCGAGAGGTATATTCCAACAACACCCTGAACCATCATCTGAGCGCCTATGGCCATCGTGAAAAGACCTATTATTCTGATGAAGACTCCAAGGGTTGTCTTTCTAACGTTCTTTAGAGCATAAAGCGTTACAGCCATCATAATGGCCGTCAGAAGAATTGCAATGAAAATTGCAGCTGTGGAAACGATCATCCCGTATTCAGCCGTCAGTGTTATGGCTGTCGTTATAGCTGCCGGTCCTGCTATCAGAGGAGTAGCAACTGGAACAGCAGCCAAAGCAAGTATGTTTTTCTCCTTTTTCAGAGTTACCATGCCACCGCTCTCAAGGGCTTCAAGGCCTATCTTGAAGAGCACGAAACCGCCGGCAACACGGAGAGCATTCAAATCTATGTGAAAGATCTCCTGCAGTATAATCTTACCTGTGAGGGCAAAGAGAACAAGGAGAATAAATCCTATCATGTTTGCTCTGACTATGAGGGTCTTTATGTCCTCTATGTGGAAGTCCTCCCGAAGAAGGCTAACCAAGAGTATCTTATCGCTTGGATCTATCATAATGAGCATTAACAGGGCTGAGCTGAGTATTTCCGCCATCATCAGTTTCGAAAACGAAATGAGGTTTATAAATTTATGGAGGAGACCTTATGTAGAGCCATTTCAAAAGGGGAGGTGTTACAGTGGTTGTTGTAAAGACCATCAGAATAGCCACTGTGAGAGCATCAGCCCCTATGGATCCGCTGGCCATCGCGACTGCAAGCATGGCAAGCTCAACTCCAAGTCTCGGTATCATCCCCACCCCTATTCTAAGGGATGCCATCCTATCAAACCCGCTTATACGCGCACCAAAGCCGCATCCTATTATCTTACTCACTATGGCAGCAACTGTGTAAAGGACTGCAAAGACGCCCGCATGAACTATGTAATTGAGCTCGATTCTCATACCAACTTCGACAAAAAAGAGTGGTATAAAGAGAGAATATCCGATAACATTGACGTGATCAAATATCTGCTTCTTCTGGTGGCTCTGTCCGAGGGCCAGCCCCACAAGATACGCTCCAAGGATGGAGGCGAGGTTGAGGTGTTCAGCGAGATATGCAAAGATTATCAGAAACACAAGGGCAAATGTTGTGGTCGCTTCCGGCAGATCTATCCTTGATATCCGTCTGAATATCTTTTCGGCCAATTTAGGACCAAAATAAAGGAACACAAAGAGGAAACCGCTAACTTCAAGGAGGACCTCTGTTATTGTTCTGTATTCAACATTACCTCCCCTTACAATGGACAGAGCTATGGTGAGTATGAGAATTCCGAGAACGTCATCAACAACGGCCGCCGCCAAAATCGTCGTGCCTTCCTTAGTATTCAGTTTCCTCATCTCCATGAGAACCTTCACAGTTATGCTAACACTCGTTGGAGTCATTATAGCCCCATAAAGGACAGCTTCGTGGATTTCAACAAAGGGATAAGCGACCAGAAATCCCATCAAAAAGGCCACGGCCACGCCAATACTGGCAACAATAACACTCGGCCTACCGACTCGTTTGAATTCCTCCATGTCGCTTTCAAGACCTGCCAGAAAAAGAAGAAGGAGAACCCCAAGATTTGAGAATTCCCTGATTACAGGATTTGTCTCGAAAAATATGCCTATGAGAAGACCGCCAATTATTTGGCCCAGAACCACCGGCTGGCCAGCTTTTTCAAATAGATATCCCAGCATCTTAGCGGTTGTAAGCATGAAAGCTATAAACAATAGTATCTCCATCTCACTCCCTCGAAAAAGCCCACTTAAGAAGGAATGGGGTCACAAGCGTTGTTATTACCACCATGGTAACTGGAATTGAAAACACTCCCCTGTCGAATACGCCCTCATTCAGAGCAACGTTGGCCATAATGAGGGCAACTTCCATCCTCGGTATCATGCCCACACCGACCTGAAGGGCTTCAATGGGTTTGAAACGGGATATCACAGCCCCGGTGCCGCATCCAAAAACTTTTCCAGCCACAGCCAGAGCAGAATATACCAGAGCAAAGACCCCAGCATGCTTCAGAATATGAATGTCGGTTTCTATGCCGATGCTCACAAGAAACACAGGGATAAAAAGGGAATAACCTATTGTAAGAGTCTTCTCCGTAACCTTTCTGGCTTCAGTACTCCCGGCTATTATCAATCCTGCCAGATATGCTCCCGTAATACCGGCTATCTGGAACTGTTCAGCGAGATACGCAAAAACAAGCATTATTGCTATGGCGGTCGCAGTAACTGTCTCAGGGAGCGTTATTTTCTCTGACGCCCTTAGAGCTTCCTTAACAGCAGGTGTTCCAAGAAGAAGCCCCAGTATGAAAAAAACAGCAATTTCGCCGAGGATTATCAGGAGGTCTTCGGCATAAACACTCCCCTTTGTGTTCAGACCAACGAGAATCGTGAGGATAACTATACCCAGAACGTCATCAACAACGGCCGCCGCCAAAATCGTCGTGCCTACTTTGCTCCTGAGCCGTTTCATCTCCATGAGAATGCTTGTTGTCAGACCGACACTTGTTGCCGTGAGGATTCCCCCGAGGAAGAGGGACTGCACTTTTGGGTATCCCCAGACAAGAGCGCTCACATATCCAAGCGTAAATGGTGTCATGACACCAAGAACAGCCACCATGAAAGCAGGCACACCAACGTGCTTGAACTCCTCAACATCAGTCTCAAGGCCCGCCAGAAAGAGCAACATCACAACACCGAGATCAGCTATAAGCTTAACCCCCTCATCGAAAGCAACAACATCAAGGAGAGAGGGGCCGATGACCATGCCTCCAACGAGCTGTCCAAGAGCTGCAGGAAAGCCTAAACGAACAGTTAGATAGCCAAACAACTTCGCAACTACCAGTATCAGTGCAAGTTCCAGGAATACATCCATGATCACCATCCCGCTGTTAAAGTTATCCCGAAACAACTCTGATCAGACGAATAATATCCTTCACCTCCAAGACACCGTGAACTTTCTTCCCATCATCAATAACAGGAAGATGATGCTTACCTGTTTCTATCATAATCTTTATGGCCTTCCCGAGATTATCATCAATGTGAACCGTTATCGGCTTTCTCACCATTATTTCCTCCACGCTGGAAGCGCGGGAGAGTGAGTATTTCTTCAGCAGCCCGACACCGACTATGGAATACCTCCTCGGAGGCTCAAACAGATGAAGTATATCCTTCATCGTTATGAAACCAATAAGCCTGCCCTCATCATCAACCACTACAGCAGAGCTCTCCTCACCCTTTAGCTCATGGACGACTTTGACAAGAGAATCTGAGGGATGAAGCGTCAGAAAATCCCTGTCCATGACGATCCTAACAGGCACCTTCGAGATATAACGGATGTTATAGCTCAGCTCTTCTCTGCGTCTGAGCTGAACCAAGTGCCTCTTACCAACGATTATGGACATCTTCTTAGCTTTATTATCCTTACTCTTGGGGGGTATCATGAAAATCACTGAAATAAATTACTCACAGGAATGTTTAAATCTTTCGGGCACGGGAAATCTTTTTTACATTATTATGTGAATTTACAGCGAAATTTACAGTAGAATGAACAAAAACATTTAAATACTATGGGGCTTAGACTTCGACAAGGGAAATATGATTTCCGAAAAAGAGACTGATGTTCTGATAGTTGGAGCAGGTCCAGCAGGTTTATTCGCCGCTTATGAGCTTGCCGAAAAAAGCAATTTCAGGATTCTGGTTGTTGATGAAGGGGGGGATATAGAGCAGCGCGTTTGTCCGATGTACGAGCTTGGCTACTGTGTTGCCTGTAAACCGTGCCACATCATGAGTGGTATCGGTGGGGCGGGAGGCCTCAGCGATGGAACAATAAACCTCCGTCCGGACATAGGTGGCAATTTAGCAGATTTAACTCACGATGAGAACTATTCTTGGCAGCTCGTCTGGGAGGTTGACCGGATTTTTCTCAAACATGGTGCCCCGAAGAACCTTTTCAAAGGGAATCCCGAGCAGATAAGGGATTGGGAAAGAAAGGCAGCTCAGGCGGGAGTGAAATTTATCCCCATAATTCAGAGACATATAGGCTCAGATCACACCCCTGAAGTTATAGGGAGCATAAAACAACATCTGGAAGGTAGAGGTGTTAAATTCCTCCTCTGGACAAAGGTTCTGGAATTCAGGCAGGGGGAGGCAGTGGTGAAGAGAGGAAAAGATGTTTTTACAGTCAAAGCAAAGTACATTATCGTTGCTCCGGGGAGAGGAGGAGCCGACTGGTTCCATGATGTAGCTCAAAAGATAGGATTAAAAGCCAGACACGGACCGATTGATGTAGGTGTAAGGGTTGAGGTGCCTGCAATAGTTATGGAGCCCATAACGAGCATAAATCACGACCCTAAGTTTCACATTTATACCGACACCTATGACGACTTTGTTAGGACATTTTGCACCAACCCGAACGGTTTTGTTGTTGAGGAGCGCTATGACGGTTATGTTGGAGTTAATGGCCACTCTATGAGGGACAGAAAGAGCAACAATACAAACTTCGCATTTTTAAGCAGAATAGAGTTAACAGAGCCTGTTGAGGATACAACAGCTTATGGAAAGAGCATAGCACAGCTCTCAACGACAATAGGTGGAGGAAAACCTCTTCTTCAGAGGCTCGGAGACCTTAGAAGAGGAAGGAGGAGCACGTGGACAAGGATAAGGAGGAGCGACGTAGAGCCAACGCTGAAACACGTCACCCCCGGGGATATAGCAATGGCTCTTCCCCACAGAATCGTCACAAACATCATGGAAGGTCTTGAGAAGCTCGACCGGGTGATTCCCGGAGTTGCAAGCGATCATACTCTACTCTATGCTCCGGAGATAAAATACTATGCCATGCGTGCGGAGGTGGATGAGAACCTTGAAACGAATATAGAGGGCATCTTCGCCGCTGGAGATGGTGCAGGCCTTTCGAGAGACATAGTAAATGCTGCAGCAACGGGAATTTTAGCAGCAAGAGGAATACTCAAGAAGGAAGGTCTCTTCACGGAGAAGGAATTCAGGAAACCGGGAAACTGGAGGCATGTTATAGAATCCATGGAAGAGTAAAAGCAAAAATTCAGTATTAAATTACTTTCTCGGGATTTTCTATATAGTATTTTATCCTCCCCAAGAATCTTGCGGCTGGTGCTCCATCTATCGCCCTATGATCAAAACTCAAGGACAACATCATCATGTGAGCAGATTCAATTTTTCTGTTCCTTACAAGTGGTTTTTCAATTATCCTATTGAGGCCAAGAATTGCAACCTGAGGCGGGTTTATTATCGGAGTAAATGAATCAACACCAAACATGCCCAAATTCGTTACAGTAAAAGTTCCACCAATAAAATCCTTCTCTTTTAGGAGACCCTTTCTTGTCCTCTCAACAATATCCAGATACTCATCAAGGAGCTCTTCAATGCTTTTCTCATCAACCTTTCGGATCACTGGAGTTATTAAGCCTAAAGGACTATCAACAGCTACGTTAATATTAATGTCTTCATAAACTGTTATTTTGTCACCCTCTATTGTTGCATTAACATCAATGAAATCCCTAATAGCTTTAGCTATGCATTTTAACATAAGTACTGTGTAAGAAGGCTTCTTCCCAAGCTTCTTACTGAGTTCTTTTCTAACATCAATAAGCTCATCAACTTCCACTTCCATGTTGAGAGTTACATGAACAGCCTTGCGATAGCTCCCTGAGAGCCTATCCGCAATTACTTTCCTGATTCCTATTAACTTACTTTCCCGCAAAATCTTTGGATAGAAATGCTCCCTTATGTATCTCTCAAGATCCTCAATAGTGACTTCTCCATCTGGTCCAGAACCTTGAATTTTCGATAGATCTATATCATACTGCTCAGCAATCATTTCGATCTCTTCGTTATGAACCATACTATCACCATTTTTTAGTAACCTATTTGAGATATAACTCTTCCCTTTACCATGTTAAATTACGGGAATTCAATATAGACACCTAAAAAATTTAAAATGGGCAAAAAAACAGTTAATGGTGAGGCAAATGAAGGATCTAAGCTTTGTAGTGATCGGAAAGTCATTCTCCGATACCAAACTGCTTGCAAAAGTTAGAGGTTTTACCGTGATTGTTGATGAACCTTCTGAAATTGGAGGAAGCGATAAAGGTCCTACTCCCCTGGAGTATCTTCTCATAGCACTTGCTGGATGCCTAAATATAACCTTTCGAAAAATAGCAGCCGAACGAGGCGTAAATATAAGCTCATTAGAATTTGTCATGAAGGGTACCCTTAATCCCAGTAAGTTTCAGGGTATCCCCACAAAAGAAAGAGCAGGTTATAAAGAGATAACAGTCCTTGTTAAACTTAACTCAGACGCTCCAAAAGAGACACTCATGGAAATCCTCAAAGAAGCTGAAAAAAGATGTCCAGTCAGTGATAATCTAATAATGCCAACGCCATTAAAAATTGAAGTTAAGAAACTATAATGAATTGTTATGTCGCTTATTGCCCAGTATAATTCATAGTAACAAAGGTGGTCATATATTTAGTAAATTTGTGTAACATTGTACTTAAACAGAAAAATATAAAAGTCCAAATGAGCAATGTGATATCATGAGATATTTACTCTTAGACATATGGCAACCAGATTGTCCAATCGTTCATCTCTCCGAAAGAATACACGATTTGAGAATTTATATTATAATGCCCCATGTTCTATCAACTGAAACCCGTGTTTTATTCACCGTCAGAGGAGAGGATGTTCAAAGGGTCATGGAAACTATTAGAAAAAACAAACATGTAAAATATGCCAAAGCCCTCTGGAAGGATGAACTGGGAGAAGATATCGAAATTGTATGTAAAACTACGGATGCAATGGAAAGCTTTCTTCAATCTCATGTCGTTTTTCAACGTTCTCTTTATGCATTTGACGGCTTTGAGAGATGGTTTGTTATTGTCAAAAATAAAAGAGATGAAAATGAAGTCCTAAACAGACTCAGGGAGAGAAATGAAGTAAAAATTGTGGAAAAAAGGAAGATTAAAGAACAGGATTTCAGAACGATGATATGGCTTATGGCAAATCCATTAAGCTATCTCCAAATAGCATCTATTCTAACTAATCTCAACCTATCTCAGACTCAGGAAGCCCTGTTAAGAGAGACTTTACGAGAAGGGTATTATGATTATCCAAGAAGCACAAATCTGGCTAAATTGGCAGAGAGCATTGGAGTCTCAAAGGCAACAGTTGTGAAAAACCTCAGAAAGCTTGAAGGTACCAGTATGAGGTTGTTCTTTAACCTTCTAAAAATAAAAGAAGAAAACGAAGCAAAAAACAGAGGGGGCTAAAATAAAGACTTCACGGCGTTGATTATGTCCTCTGCTTTTGGTACCATGAACTGCTCCAGTGGAGGACTGAAAGGATGTGGGACGTTTTTAGCTCCTACTCTTCGTATCGGAGCCTCAAGCTGTCCAAACAACTCCTCAGATATAGTTGCAGCAACTTCAGCTCCCCAACCCGCTCTTCTCCAAGTTTCATGGGCGATTACGACACGCCCTGTCTTTTTTGCTGAGTTGAGCACAGTTTCTTTGTCCCATGGAACAAGGGTTCTGATGTCGACAATTTCAACATCAATTCCTTCTTTGCTTAGGTATTCCGCAGCTTTTAACGATTCATGTACCATTCTCGATGCTGTTATGATTGTAACGTCACTTCCTTCCCTCTTTACATCAGCCTTACCCAAGGGTATGTAGTATTCCTCCTCTGGAACTGGTCCTTTTATCTTATAGAGAGATTTATGTTCAAAGAATATTACAGGATCTGGATCCCTTATTGAGGTTTTTATAAGACCTTTAGCATCGTAGGGAGTTGAGGGTATGACAACTTTTATCCCCGGAACATGCATAAAGATCGTTTCTATGCTTTGAGAGTGCTGGGCAGCTGCAGATTTTGCAACACCATCTGGACCTCTGAGAACTATGGGCAGACTAATCTGTCCCCCTGTCATGTATCTAATTTTCATTATCTGATTTGTTATTGCTGTTATCCCAGTGAAAATGAAATCTGCAAAATGGAATTCCACCACAGGCTTCATACCGGCCATTGCTGCACCGAGAGCCGAACCATATATAACTTCTTCTGAAATTGGAGTGTCAAATATCCTATCCCCAACTTTTCCTAACAAACATTTATATGCTCCAAATATTCCCCCCTGTTTTGCTATGTCTTCTCCATAGGTTATGATGCTCTCGTCCTTAAGCATCTCCTCAAGAACACCTTCACATATTGCCTGGGCGAATGTTATAATCCTCTCTCCCATTGTTGCTCACCTCAGTAGTCGTAGCCAGAATCATCAACAAAAAGATCTTTTAGAGCATCTTCCGGTTTAGGGAACTTGCTTTTCCTTGCAAACTCCACGGCTTCTGCAATCATCTGTTCTACTTTCATGTCTATTTCTTCAATCTCCCTTTCAGTTAAGATGTTATTTTCAAGCAAAAATTTTCTATATCTCCCCAAAGGCTCTCTTTCCCAGAATTTCTTAACCTCTTCTTTTGATCTGTAAAGCTCTGGGTCTCCAACAAAATGTCCTTTCAGTCTATAGGTCTTTGCCTCTAATAAAAACGGGCCACTTCCACATCTTGCTCTCTCTATTGCCATTTTCGCCGCTTTATAGACCTCAAGAACATTGTTTCCATCAATTGTCATTCCGGGTATTCCATATGATGCTGACCTAATAGCAACATTCTTAACTGGTATCATTTCTTTTGCTGGGGCTGTTGATGCATATTCATTGAATTCTACCACAAATACCACTGGAAGGTTATAAACAGCGGCGAAGTTTAATCCTTCATGAAATGCTCCTCTGTTTGTTGCTCCATCCCCAAAAAATGAAACAACAACTTGATCTGTCCCTTTGAATTTAATTGCTAATCCTGCTCCAACTGCTATGGGAATTCCCCCAGCAACTTCCCCATTGGCTCCAAGTACTCCCTTTGAGACATCAGCTATGTGCATTGAACCTCCTTTTCCCTTGCAGTATCCACTCTCCTTTCCATAAAGTTCTGCCATCATTCGCTTCAAATCTGCGCCCTTTGCTATCATGTGTCCATGTCCTCTATGAGTGCTCGTTATATAATCGTCCTCTCTAAGATTTGCCATGACTCCTGTTGCAATGGCCTCTTCTCCCACATACGAATGAATAAATCCGGGTATCTCACCTCTAAGAAAATTCTGTTCTGCGGTTATATCAAACTTCCTTATCTTCACCATTGTTTCATACATCCAAATCAGTTTCTCTTTTGGTATATCCTCCCATCTAACCCTCATCCAAACACCTCCCTAATATAAATTGGCATGTTTAGGCAGCCAGAGAGAAAGCTGTGGGAACAACATCGCGATTATTAATGCTAATATGGCGGCAAGTATCAATGGAAAGGCTTCTCTGGCTATATCTTCTAAGCGCACTTTGGCTATATTTGCCGCAACGTATGCATTTACAGCAACGGGAGGAGTTACTTGGCCTATTGCAAGGTTTATTGTTATGACAACTCCAAACCATAAAGGATCCCACTTAAAATGCTGCATTATTGGCATGAAGATTGGAAGAAAAACATAGTATATTGAGATTGCATCTAAAAACATTCCTGCAATAAGTAACATTATGTTAATCAGGAACAGTATTACTATTGGATTACTTGAGAAACCAGTTATTGCAGCTACCGCATGGTTTATCAGACCTGCAGTTTCCTCAACCCATGAAAATAAAGTTGCAAAGGTAACAACAAACATAACTACAGCTGAAGTCTCTGCCGAATCTCTTAAAATTTTAATAAACTTCTTGAAGGTTATGGTCCTGTAGATGACGGCTCCTATGAACCAGGAATAAACAACCGCAACAACTGCAGCCTCTGTTGGAGTAAATACTCCTCCATAAATACCTCCCAGTATTATCAATGGAGCCAAAAGACCAAGGAAGGAGTCTTTAAATGCCTCAATAATTTCTCCCATACTCCTTTTTTCAACACCTCCTCTCCAATTTCTTTTTCTCGATACTAAGTAGGTTGTTATTATCAAGAGGGAACTTGTGATCAATCCCGGGATTATACCCGCAATAAAGAGGGCTCCGATAGAAACGCTTGTTATTACGCCATAAATGATAAAAGCTATACTGGGAGGTATTATTATCGCCAAGCCAGATGCCGTTGATATAACACCTGCCGAAAACCCCTTAGAATAGCCACTTGCTATCAATGCTGGAATCAGGATAACTCCCAATGCCGCTGTAGTCGCTGGCCCCGAACCAGAAACTGCTCCCCAAAATGTCGCTACTATTACTCCAACTATCGCAAGGCCTCCGTAAATGTTTCCTATTAGAAGTTTTGCCAATTTTATTATCCTCTCTGCTATGCCAGATTCCTGCATAGTTATACCGGCAGTTACAAAGAAGGGAATTGCGAGTAGAGGAAACTTTGCTATGGCTGAGTATATGTTTGGTCCGACAACTTCAATTCCATAGGCATAGTGCCAGATCGCAAATATCGAGACTATACCAAGGGATGTTCCTATCGGAACACCCACCAAAAGAAGAACTCCAAAGAGGAGGAGTATAAGGATTGATGGGTCAAGCATTTTTCATAACCTCCCTCATGCTCTGTATTATCCTAAAAACTACCAGAACAGATATTATCGGCATTCCAATTGTATATATCCACATTGGAATTCCTAATGCCATTGTCGTCGAATGATAAACTGTCATGTCAAGGTAGACATATTGAGCCGTGAGATAGAGAACCACAATAAAAAGGATTAAGCTAAGTATCTGTCCAAATATTATGAGATGCTTTCTTACAGGTAACCTATCCCTTACAAAGACCATCGCTAAATGAGAGCCTTTTTTAAATGCCATAGCTATCCCCAGAAACGTTACCCACACAAAAAATGCTACTTCAATTTCTTCTGTAAACGCTATAGAAGCCCGAAAAAGATATCTTGTAACAACATTTATAAACGCCACAAGAATCATGATCAGAAGAAGGACAGCTGCAACATATCCCTCTGGTTCAATTTTCTCTTCCAAATTAGGCACCTCCTTCAGATTTGGATTTGAAAGAAAAATAAAAAGATAGGGTCATGAAGGAATTTCTACTTTTATTCCAAGAGCATTTTCAATGTCTGAAACTGCATCTTCCACTAATCCTTTCCCTATCTTCGGTACCCATGTCTTGTAAACACCGCCGACCTTAGCCTTGAATTCTGCTCTTTGACTTGGAGATAAAGTCGTTATTTCCATGCCCTTACTCTCTAAGAAGCTGATGGGATCTGTTATTTTGGGGGTGTAATTGTATTCTTCTTTTAGTATCTTCAAAGAGGTACCGTCATCAAGACCTACACGTGCCATAGCTTTTTCCCATTTAGCTGCTTTTATAGCGGCTTCCTTTATTATCTGTTGAGTTTGTGGGTCAAAAGACTCCCACGTCTTTTTATTTACGGCGAATATTAGTGGATCGATTGCATAGTCCCATATAGTCATATACTTGTGGAACTGATAAATCTTGTATGGGATTATAACGATATTTATCGGGTTTTCTTGTCCATCAACTACTTTCTGCTGGAATGCTGTAATAGCATCCCCCCAGTTCATCATTGTTGGGTCAGCACCAAGTGCCTTGAATGTATCAACAAAGATGGGTGAACCTACTACTCTAATTTTCAATCCTTTGAGATCATCTGGGGTTTTAATTGGATGTTTCCAATTAGTGATTTGTCTAAATCCGTTTTCGCCCCATGCTAATGGAATTACGCCTTTGCTTTCCAATATTTGTGCAATCCTTTTACCCGCTTTTCCATTTTCTACAGCATCAACTGCTTTGTATATATCCCCCTTCTTCTTCCCTTCAGGGAAGAAAAATGGCAATATAAACAAGTTCAGCTCTTTAACCTGAGGTGCCCAGTTTATAGTTGAACCAACTGCAAAATCCGCAACTCCCTGACTAAGAAGAACAAACTCATTTGTTTGTTTTCCTGCAAAAAGCTGTCCAGAGAAATATATCTGAATCTTTATCCTGCCATGTGTCTTTTTCTCTATCTCATCTGCCCACATCTTTGCAGCCTGTCCCCAAGGAGAATTGGGCCCAACAACAACGCTCATTTTGTATACCTTGGTTGGGGCAGAAGATGCTGAAGAGGATGTCGAGGTAGATGCTGATGCTGTAGAGGTTGCAGAGGTTGTAGATGTAGTGCTCTTTCCTATACATCCGGCCCCAATCACGCCAAAAATCAAAATTCCCAACAACAATATAGTTCCAAGTTTTCTCATCTTCAGACCTCCGTTTCTATCAACGCTATCGGTTCCCCAATAGGAACCTCATCCCCCTCCTCATGTATTATCTTAACAAGAATACCATCGGCCGGAGATTCAACCTCCCCAGTAAGTTTTTCACTTTCTATCTCTGCGATTGTTTCACCTTTTTTGACAAGGTCCCCTTCTTTCTTTATCCACTTGATTATAGTGCCACTTTCCATAGTTAGTCCCAATTTCGGCATTACGATTTCTACTTTCACGGATATCCCCAATATCTTATAAAACTTGCAAAATCTAAAAGTTTTGAGTGAACATATTAAACACCTGATTTATCTAAAGTAGGTGTATGCATAGAATACATCCCACTGGGACTAATGAACAACTTTTAAAGCTGAGTAATTGTACTAATGCTCAAAAATCAACAGAGGGGAGAATACTATGAGATGCAAATTCTGTAGGAGAAAAGCCTTCATCAAGATCCACTATCCAAAAATGTATCTCTGCGAGGAACACTTTAAGGAGTATTTTGAGAGAAAGGTTAAGCGCACGATTGAGAGATATAAACTTCTCAATTTTAATGAGAAGATCCTCGTTGTAGTCAGCGGCGGCAAGGATTCGGCAGTTACCGTTTACGTTCTCAAAAAACTCGGCTATAACATAGAATGCCTCCACATAAACCTTGGAATAGGTGAGTACTCAGAGAAGAGCGAGGAGTATGCGAGAAAGCAGTGTAAGAAGCTCGGAGTTCCACTTCATATCGTCCGCATCAGGGAGCTCTTAGGAAAAGGAATCGGCGAGGTCAGAACAAGAAGACCAATTTGTTCTTACTGCGGTTTAACCAAACGCTACATCTTCAACAAGTTCGCCTATGATAACGGCTTTGATGCAGTAGCTACCGGTCACAATCTCGACGACGAAGCGAGCTTCATCTTCGCCAATCTGATGAACTGGAACACACAATATCTGGCCAAACAGGGCCCTCTCCTGCCAAGAGATGGGAAATTCGTTAAGAAGGTGAAACCTCTTTATGAGCTCACCGAGAGGGAAGTCACTGCATATGCTCTGGTCACCGGGATAGATTACATGCTGGATGAATGCCCCCATGCAGAAGGTGCGACAACAATTGAATACAAAGAAATCCTCAACAGAATGGAGGAGAAACGACCCGGAACAAAAATCAACTTCATAAAGGGCTATCTGAGAAAGAAAAAGCTCTTTGAGATTGAACTTGGAGAGCATGAGCTCAGGGAATGCAGAGTCTGTGGTATGCCCTCCCAGGGAGAGAAGTGTTCCTTCTGCAATTTCTGGGGTCTGGAAAAACCTCTAAAATTTAAAATAACCAGCGACAGGATAAAGGAAAGCTTTAAGTCTCTTTAAATTCCAGGCTGAAATCGAGCTTCCCTTCGATAGGGAACAGCATTGTATAACTAACACCCTGCTGTATGAAGTCCCATCCAGCCTCGCTCTGGGAGAGTGTCTTTATTGGAAACTTCCAGACTCTCGCTTCTTTGCTCAGCTCAATCTCGATTTCCCCAATGCCATAGGGATCGCTAACCTTGATAGTTTTTGCCTTAAACTCACCCGGACTTTCCATAACACTATGCACAGCCAGATTTATCTCCACCCCAAAGAGCGCTCTTCTCGGACTCTCAACCCTGTAGGTCACCTCAAATCCATTCTTCTGAAGTCTGAAGTCCTTCTCAACTTTAGCCGGCTTCGAGTCCACCAAACCGTTACGCCATAACCTCAACCTTTCACCGAATTCAAACTGATAGGGCTGGTTTATGAAGTCCCCAAGCTCGTTATAGTGCACTAAGCGATAGTCATCAAGCTTTGTGTCTGTACTCAGAAAGTGGTCCTGAAGAATCGCTCTTAACTGCCAGTCGTATGCCAGTTCGCGTTTTATCTCCTCGGGTATCTGCTTTCCGACTTCATGAATGCTCGCAACTCCTTCCGTAGATTTTCCCTCATGAGTGGCACTGCCGACATCATGGTAATGTTCCCATCTTCTCGCAAGGACGTTGTTGTAGTTCACGGCCCTTTTTTTGGAACTGAACTCAAACAATGCCCCACCATAGGAAGGCTTAAAAACAGCGTAGAAACTTTCATTCTCAAAAAATATCTCTTCCCTACCATCAAAATCGATATCTCTGACAAAGCTTCCACTGGAAATGAAGCTGTTGGCTTTTATGATGTTCTCCCACACTGTACTGCGGAGATGGGGGAGATAGACCCCACCAAAGACGCCGTGCCAGTAAGCATCATTACACTGTGCCCTAAATAAGAACCGTCTTGCCTCTGGAACATCCCTCACAAGCTTGCTCACCATCAGCATCCTCTTGTGCATGTAGTTGCTTTCCGGATACTTGAAGAAAAAGTTCTTCCATATACCTCCGCGTACAAAGACGCGGTATTTCTCAAAGTCCCCTTGATTCTTCAGCTTTTCCACAAACTCGACAAACAGCTTCGCCTGTCTGGCCGGCAGCGACCACTCGCTCATCTCGAAGTAGGAGGCTATGGGCAGGTAAACCAGACCTTTAGGCTTGAATTTCGATAGATACTCATTGTAGGTCATGATGCTGATTCTTTCATTGCTCGTCACAGCCTCAAAGAACCTCCTAAGCCACCCTTTCTCATAGACCCATTTATATGTTCCGGGCCAGACACCGAATTTTTCACCATCATCATGAAAGACAGCAAGCTTTGAGGGGTCTTCATCCGTGAGGCTCTCCAGATATTCAACGGTCTTTTCCACAGGCCTGAATGGTATTAAATAGCGGAGCTTCTCATCTATCGGAAATACTGCTATAACCTCCCCTCCATCCTCGGTATAATACGGCCAGAAGAGCTCTTCCTTGCTGAGGCCGGCGCTCATGAAGTGGTAGTCATCAACGATGACATAGTCTATTCCAGCCTGACGGAGACTCTTCACAAGTTCAGGTTGCCAGACACGCTCAGTAAGCCATACGCCTTTTGCCTCATAGCCAAGTTTTTTGGCAAATTCTTTTAAGAGTTTAATCTGTTCTATCCTATCCTCCTTAGGTATGGCAGCAAGAACAGGCTCATAAAAACCAGCAACAACAATCTCCAGCTGTCCTTTTCTAACGAGAGAGCGCAGAAGATCAATATATTCCGGCTTATTCTCATCCAGCCATTCAAGAAGGGGACCGCTTATATGAACAGATACCTTCATATCAGAGTATTCCTCAAGAATTTCCATAAATGGACGATATGAATGTTCATATGCACTCTCGAATACCCATCCGAAATTCCCAAGCGGCTGATGATTATGAATGCCAAAGATGAAATTTACCATCGAGACACCTCCACCAATATTATCACTATGAGTGATATTTAAAAAGGTATATAAATATTTTATGCACATATATCAACAAGGGTGAATAGGTATCACCCGAGGTGAATAAAAATGAAGAAAGGTATAGTGCTATTTTTAGTAGCCATTATGAGTTTTAGTGTGGCACCTGCGATAAAGCTTGTAA
>CAZAPD010000085.1:0-8911 GCA_964487115.1 uncultured Thermococci archaeon
CAGGCCCAACATCCCTTAAACCCCCCGGACGGATTTCCGGCGATAGGAGGTGATCGAGCCGTAGGTTCCCCTACGGCTACCTTGTTACGACTTCTCCCCCCTCACGGAGCCCGGACTCGACCCGGCCTCCCCGAAGGGAGATCGGGCCTCATCCAGACCCCGCTCGGGTGGAGTGACGGGCGGTGTGTGCAAGGAGCAGGGACGTATTCGCCGCGCGATGATGACACGCGGGTACTAGGGATTCCAGCTTCACGCGGGCGAGTTGCAGCCCGCGATCCGAACTGGGGGCGGGTTTAGGGGATTCCCTTCCCCTTTCGGGGTCGGATCCCATTGTCCCGCCCATTGTAGCGCGCGTGTAGCCCGGGGGTTTCGGGGCATACTGACCTACCGTCGCCCGCTCCTTCCTCCGGCTTATCGCCGGCGGTCCCCCCAGAGTGCCTCCTCCCCAGCGGGGAGGACTGGCAACTGGGGGCGCGGGTCTCGCTCGTTACCACACTTAAGTGGACGCCTCACGGTACGAGCTGACGGCGGCCATGCACCTCCTCTCGGCGTGTCCGGCAAGACCTTCAGCCTGGCCTTCATCCTGCCGTCGCCCCCGGTGAGGTTCCCGGCGTTGAATCCAATTAAACCGCACGCTCCACCCCTTGTAGTGCTCCCCCGCCAATTCCTTTAAGTTTCAGCCTTGCGGCCGTACTCCCCAGGCGGCGGGCTTAACGGCTTCCCTGCGGCACCGGGCGAGCTCGGAGCTCGCCCGACACCTAGCCCGCATCCTTTACAGCCAGGACTACCCGGGTATCTAATCCGGTTCGCTCCCCTGGCCTTCGTCCCTCACCGTCGGACCCGTTCCAGCCGGGCGCCTTCGCCACTGGCGGTCCTCCTGGGATTATAGGATTTCACCCCTACCCCAGGAGTACCCCCGGCCTCTCCCGGTCCCAAGGCCTGCAGTATCCCCAGCAAGCCCCACGGTTGAGCCGTGGGATTTCGCCAGGGACTTACAGGCCCGGCTACGGACGCTTTAGGCCCAATAATAGCGGCCACCACTCGGGCCGCCGGTATTACCGCGGCGGCTGCCACCGGCCTTGCCCAGCCCTTATTCCCGGAGCTTTTTACACTCCGGAAAAGCCGTGGCGTTGCCACGGCACTGGGGGTCCCCCCGTCGCGGTTGCCCGCATTGCGGAGGTTTCGCGCCTGCTGCGCCCCGTAGGGCCTGGACCCGTGTCTCAGTGTCCATCTCCGGGCTCCCACTCTCATGGCCCGTACCGATCTTCGGCTTGGTGGGCCGTTACCCCACCAACTACCTAATCGGCCGCCGGCCCATCCTCGGGCGGGCAAAGCCCCTTTCGACCTGAGGACCTTCCAGTACCTCAGGCCTATGGGGGATTAGCCCCAGTTTCCCGGGGTTATCCCCCTCCCGAGGGTAGGTTACCGACGTGTTACTGAGCCGTCCGCCGGTGCGCACAAGGCGCCCCATGACTCGCATGGCTTAGTCGGACCCCCATAGCAGTGGCCTCCGGCAGGATCAACCGGAATTGAGCAAGGAGTACGGCCGGTGGGACTTCCCTCAAAGGGGAAGTACCAAATTCCGTCCGGGGTTTAGTCGGGATGTTGGGCCTGCCTTACCCCCAAGGGTTCCCCCTTTCGGGGTTTCCTTGGGAGCGCACTTACTGTGCCCATGGTTGGAGGGCGGGGTTCATAAATGGGCGCTTTGCACCCGTTCCCCCCGACGCCGCCGTCTTGGCACCTGGGCTTTGAGCCTCTATTCGAGGGCTCCACCCAATAGGGAGGAACCCCACCGATACAAAATTTTTGCAAAACCCCTTTCGGGCCAAAAATTTAAAAAAGAGGCTGTTAAAGAGCAGCAATATAATATGCATTTTTAGACATAAACATGGTAAATTTTTGCAATGAACTTTAGAGAAAATCGCAAAGGAACGAAACTTAAAGTTCCAGTATATCGGGCACTATGCTTATCTTCGAGACCGGCGTGGGTATCGTATTGGTAACTGCAAGTTCATCAACGGCTTTACTGACCCTCTCCACAGCTCCAGGAGCAAACACACCATGGGTGGCAGCAACAAAGATTTTTTCCGCCCCCATTTTCCTTAAGAGATTAGCCGCCTTAATCATGGTTCCTCCCGTGCTTATGATATCATCGACAATAAGTACATTTTTTCCTTCAACCTCTACATCCACCGGTCTCATCTGAACTTCTGTTGGCGAAATACGCTTCTTCTCAAAATGACCGAACTCAAGACCGAGTTTCTTGGCAACTGCCCCTGCCCTCTTTCGGGCCCCTTTGTCTGGAGCAAGCACAATACCATCTCCCAACTTATCTGAAAAGTAAGTTGCTATTGCTCTGGCGGAGGACACATTAACTGCCTTTCCCGGGAAAAATCTGAGGGTTTCGGGATTATGGAGATCGAAGATGTAAAGTTCATCGTAGTAAACACCCAATGCTTTCATTATTGCCCTCACACTCACAGGTTCGCCTTCCTTAGTAACTCTGTCCTGTCTACTGTACGCGAAGTAAGGAATGACAGCCTTGAGCTTCTCAGCTCCTTTCTCCCTGAGAGCATCAGCTATGAGAAGTAGCTCAATTATATGCTCATCCTGTGGAGCAAATGTCGACTGGATGACCGTAACCTCTCTGGAAGAACCAGAAACACGCACATACTTCTCACCATCGGGAAACCTCTTTATCTCTACCTCAATGAGAGTACCGTCGAGTCTCCTGAGCTCTTCTTCAAGATGTTTTCCACCGCTTCCTACCACTATCATGGACACCACCTTTTGACGTTAGATTGTTCAGTTTTTCCCTTAAAAATCCACCGTCATACCAGAAGAACAGCAATTATTCCTGCGAGGAAAATGCCATCAAAGGTCCCTGCACCACCTATACTAACCATCGGCGCTCCAAGGTTTTTGATTTTCTTCCAGTTCATCAGATCGGCACCTATGAGAACCCCCATTGTCCCGCTTGCATAGGCTACAAGCGGCCTGTTCCCATCCCCTAAAAGCAGGGCAAGAGCTACCGCTATTAAAGGTGGAATAAGAGTGGGTATGGCTATTCCCAGCCCTTTAACTGGTTTGGCAAACATATGACTGAGGAGAGAAGCTATTAGAATCGCGATTACAGTGTTTACCAAAAGTTGAATCTGCCCGGTAAGCACCAGAAGCATAAGTTCATAGGAAACTATACTCAGAGGAACAAGTGCACCTCCAACGTTAATCGCTATTACAACCTTCTGTTCGGCCCAGTCCACGTACGGAACAGGATAGGGTATCCCAAAAAATCTAACCTCCCTAACCCTCATGATAGGACCGTATGTTGTAGTTTCAGCTATTGGGAGGTTTATGAAGCTACCAATGATCGCGGTAAAAAAGAGTGTATATGCCACAGGAGCAGGAATATTGAGCTTCTGGAAAGCAGCACTGATAACACCTGCATAGAACATAAACAGGATGACCATTAAAAAAAGCAGAACCAAAAGAAATGGAAGAGCTAAAGGTATGAATATGAACCTTCTCAGACTCATGATATCATCCCACTCTAACCCATATCTGAGCCCCTTTTGGGACTTCAATCTTTTTGGGCCTCTCAAACTTTTCAGGGTTCTCCAGAACCCACGCATAAAGCTTCTTACCCTTTGAATACTCTTTCAGAAACTCATAGCTAACCAGATGCTTGTTTTTGTAATGGGATAGTTCCTCAGGAGTGAATGGGCCAAGGACATCCATGAGTTCAACACTCCCAAGGATTCTGCCTCCATTAAGAATAAGAATTCTGCCTCTAACATTTGTGCGCGACTTTCTGATTTCCCAGATTTTCTTACCTTCAACAATCCATGAAGCAAATGGCTCTCTGACAATTAAACCTCTCATAGTTTCTCATCCCTCTCTACTCAGGGCAATTTTATAAACCTAACGTTAGATACCATAACGATATCGGAGATTAGGCGAATTTTTACCAAGATAACACCTATACAAGAGAACCACTGGCTCAACTGTAAGAAGAATGGAAAACTTTAAGTTTAATATTTACCAACCCCCTATTTGGAGGCAGTATCATGAAGATTATATGGTATGGACATGCGTGTTTTTGGTTTGAAATCAACGATGTGAGAATCCTTATCGATCCCTATCCTGAGGTTGATGACGATATGATAGGAGATGTTGATTATATACTTGTAACCCATGAGCACAGCGATCATTATGGAAAAACACCACTTCTATCTCGACTCCGAGGTGCCAAAGTAATAGGACCCAAACCAGTTTATTTAATGGCGATCAGTGATGGTATCACCAATGTTATGGAAATCGAAGATAAGCAGGAAGTACAATTAGGAGAAGGAATAAAAGTAAGGGCTATCTACATGGAACATCCTTCAAGTCAGTATCCAGTTGGATATTTAATAATAGGGGAAAAGAGAATCCTACACACAGGAGATACCTACTCCTCGCCGCATTTTAAACGTTTAAAAGGTAAAGTCGATGTATTAATTGTCCCAATAAGCGGTCGTTCAACAGCAAATGAAAGAGAGGCTGCTGATATAGTGGAA
The DNA here is from genome assembly GCA_964487115.1 of uncultured Thermococci archaeon. GTDB lineage: Archaea > Methanobacteriota_B > Thermococci > Thermococcales > Thermococcaceae > Thermococcus. The sequence goes on from CAZAPD010000085.1 coordinate 4,560, forward strand.
GATATACGACCAAAACTCGTTATTCCAATGCACTATGGAATATATTCACAAGTGAATCCAGAGAAATTACAGAATGAACTCAGGAAAAGACGAGTTTGGGTGAGAGTAAAAGTTCTGGACATTGGAGAGGAACTCGTCTTGTAATGGTGAAGTCTATGGAACTGCTCAGCACAGGAAGCAAGGCATTAGATGAGCTTTTAGGTGGAGGCATTGAAAGAAAAGTTCTAACCCAAATTTACGGTCCATTTGCTACAGGAAAAACAACTTTAGCTGCCCAAGTGGGAATTCTAAACAGGGGCAAGGTAGCATATATCGATACGGAGGGGGGATTCTCACCAGAAAGAATAGCTTTAATGGCTGAGGGTAGGAAAATTGAACCCGAAGCAGTTTTACAGAGATTTATTATATTCGAGCCCCAAGATTTCAAAGAACAGAAAAAAACCATTGCAAGACTCAAAACCATAGTGGATGGGAGTTTTTCCCTTATAGTGTTAGATTCAATAACTGCCCATTACAGAGTAGAAGAAAATAAAAGCAGATTACTAACAGATTTAGGAAAACAGTTGCAGATACTTCTTTGGCTCTCCAGAAAATTTAACCTTGGAGTCATTGTGATTAATCAGGTGCATTTTGATTCAAAAGCGGGGATTCCAAAACCCGTAGCTGAACACATTTTGGGTTATAAGTGTAAGGACATACTTAGATTGGATAAATTTAACCGCCCAAATGTTAGAGTGGCAATTCTTGAAAGACATCGTTTCAAACCTGAAGGGGGAATGGTATATTTCAAGATAACGGATAGGGGTATAGAAGATCTGAACTCTTCTCAGCCAAAGACAGGGGTTTTACCGGAAGGTTCCTAATCCAAAGATAGGGAGGTTTTGCGCTAGCGTTGAAGATACTCCCCATTATGAACTCTATACAATCCACAAATAAATAAACAGACTTCCCATAGGTCCCCTACAAAGAGGCAACTGAAAAACAACCACAACGAGAATACCATGCCATGCACAGAATAGTCATCAACGGTGAAATCTGCTGCATAAAAAGCCAAAAAGCCGGGCATCGGAGTGATGCCCCAATTCAAATCCTCTCAAAAACCTCCTGTGTTATCCTCAAAGTGGCCTTATAAAGCTTCTCGCTGATTATTCCATCTTCATAATGTTCCCTGAGCTTTTCTCTGTCAATTATCTCCTTTTTACCATCAGGCCACTTGACTATATCAACCTCAAGATCAATATATCGCACCTTATCAGGATAGAACTCTACGGGAGTGTTTATGTTGTAGTATTCGCCCTTTAAGGTTCCATTCCTGTCATAATAGCTATGTTTAAACCACCATTTGCCCTCTTCTATTTCGGTTATAGCATAGTCTCCATACTCAATTGGAATTTCAAGCCCATCATACCCCTTTCCGGGCTTTAAACTCCTTTTCATTTTAATCCTCAGGGGATTGAGTGAGACTTCAATTATCTCACCGGGTCCTATTTTTATTCTCTGACCGTCAGGCTTTAGATGCTCCAATATGAATAACCATCCTACTTTAGGACCTTTATTGTCCACTAATGCCTGTACAAATCCCTGCCTTATTTTCTCCCTTTGAGAGGGGAGCTTTGAGAGGATACCCTCTGCTATTTCCACAGCAAAACTGAATTCTGGATCATATGACTTGAACTGATGATGACCCTCAATGGTGGGTGTGACTTTATTCCTGAGCTCATCCAATTTTTTCTTGGCTCCGCCCCCAAATTCAACCTCATATATATCCCGGCCTTCAATTATCTGAGTAGGGGCTGAATATCTATCAGCATCTTTAAGTTTATCAGCAAGCTTTGATAATTTGACCAGTTCGTCTCTCAAAAGATTCCAATCTTTGTATGCCGCCGCAGTTCTCCATAAAACCCCCCAATCACCAAGATCAAGACTAAGGCCAAGTATTCTAAGCCTCTCCCTCTCTTCATTGTCCCGTATTTTACGTGAAATTTTTACATGTCTCTGACTGCCTATGGGTTTGGGTATGAGGACAGCATAATCTCCCGGAACTGTTAGTAGTACACTGAGGTGAGGGAGAAGATTATGCTTTTTCACTTGGACAAGCAATTCATCACCTTCCATAGCATCAGGGACTTCCTCAATGATCACTGTTCCTATAGCACTCCCAATGTCAACATAAACGTACCTCTCATCTCTTTTAACCACTATTCCCTTGTATATGCCATACAGCTGATAGGGCATTTTTCTAAAAAAAACATCAATAAACTCATCCTCAAGGACATTTTTGATATTATCCGCACCTGTTCCCGTTACGATAATACCGTGTCTGTCTTTTTTGTCGTATATATCAACATCAAAGTCATCATAACTTTTTTCTAATCCCAATCTTTCAACAATTTTCTGACTTGGCTGGGAGATTCTAAAGCCATTGTCAAGGAAAAGTTTCGTCAATGCCGTGCTGTATATACCCCTAATCCTTACCGAAACCTCTGAGTTTGTAGACAACTTCACCACCCCTATATCTTTTTTCAATTACGCCAATGAGAGCAAGTCCCTCAAGTATTTGAGGAGCCTTTTTCACGCCACTTTCTTTTTCTACATTTCTTGCTTCAACCCAGAGCAATCCTCGGGAATGCCATCTTCTCAACGCCTCTTCAACCTTGTGAACCCATGAAGGATGTGTATAGAGGTAATATGTGAATGTTATAAGGAGGTTTAGGTTCTCCTCAATTTCTTCAATTTTTCTCAACTTCTCCATTATACTCGTCGGAAGCTTTTTCTCTTTTTCGCCTATAAAAATTAACCCCTCAATCTCAGAGCCAAGTTTTTGAATAGATTGTGTGACAGCATAATCATAAAACCTATGAAACTGCACCAATCTGCTCAAAGATGTCTTCAATCGCATCCTGCTTTCATAATCATTGGCCTCAGCAATAATCGATAGTATCTCCTCAAGCCGAAACTTCATTTGATGTTCGTTTTTCTGCAAATCTCTCGCATAGTTCTCAATATTGCCTCCAATAAATGCAACCTCCTTGTGTATGGACGATGCTACGTTAAACTTTTCCTCAGCTATTACATACAATGTTTTTATGAGTGTCTGAAGTGATTCTATACTTTCACTTTCATAGAGCTTGGGGAATTCCTGCTCAAATTTTCTATGAAGTCCCTCAATTCTACTAACTAAACCTTTCAAGTCTTCAATATTCATATAAACGCCCCCTACGAATATTCTTATCTTCTCCTACTTTTACTTTTCGATGAAAACAGATATGTTTACCCACAATGTTTTTTTAACATATGGAGCTTAATTACTGCGGTGATAAAATGGTACTTTTTGATCGTTTCGGCAGACCAGTGACAAATCTCAGAATCTCGATAACAGAAAACTGCAATTTAAACTGCTTCTACTGTCATAGAGAAGGACAGCAGAAAGGACAGGGAGAAATGTCTCCCGAAGACATTGAGAGGATCGTTAGAATCGCCTCACGGTTAGGAATAAAAAAGGTAAAACTCACAGGAGGAGAACCCACAATAAGGAGAGATATTATAGAAATCGTTAGAAGGATTAGGCCTTATGTTAATGATTTATCACTCACAACAAATGGAACTGTCATGCATAAACTGGCAGAAGAGCTAAAAGAGGCCGGATTGGATAGAGTCAATATAAGCCTTGACACGTTAGATAGGGATAAATACAAAAAGATTACAGGCTTCGATGTGCTTCCTCAAGTTCTTAAAGGTATAGAAAAATCAGTTAAATTGTTTAGTCCAGTAAAACTTAACATGGTTGTCATGAGAGGTTTAAATCACGAAGAAATCTGGGAGATGATAAAATATGCCGCTAAAACAGGTGCAGTCCTTCAGCTAATTGAAATTGAGGCTCCCAGAGAGCTCGAAGAAACATGGTTTTTCAAGAGATATTTCTATCCACTAAAACCTTTGGAGGAGGAACTTGAAAAAAGAGCAGTCAGAGTGAAAGAGAGACGTATGCACAGAAGAAAAAAATACTACATTCCCCAAGAGGATGGAATTGCCGAGGTAGAAATCGTTAGAGCAATGCATAACACAATTTTCTGTGCCAACTGCACCCGTTTGAGACTCACAGCTGATGGACACCTTAAAACATGTCTCTTAAGAAAAGATGATCTGGTAGATATATTAACACCACTCAAAAATGGGGCTACCGATGAGGAGCTGATAGATATATTTAAACAGGCTGTGAGAATAAGACAGCCCTACTGGCATTAGAAGACATTTTTATATACATGAGGGGACTAATAGCAATGGGGAAGGTTTATGTATACAAACTGGTTTGGACTGGTTGGAGGAATTGTTGTTTTTCTGATTGGCAGCTC
>CAZAPD010000086.1:0-5340 GCA_964487115.1 uncultured Thermococci archaeon
GCATGATTGAAAAGAGAGATAAAAAGTATTTTATTCCAGAAAGACCGTTGAGGAAAGCAATTCTCAGGTTTAAAAGAGTGCTTTGATTAAAGAGTGCAGTTGCATGTATGTTATGGGAATTGGATTTCCAAAATTTTTTGGGATTTGACTTCTTAAATTTAGAGAATAATGGTTTATATTGGAATATTTCAAGAGAAAATAGTTTTAAGAAGATTAATATCTTAAACACCCAATATTATCTTTTTTTACATGCTATATACCTCATAATATGCCAAAAACTTTTTATATTATTAACACCTAATGGAAATTGATTTCCGCAAATGGAAGGGGGGTCATGTCATGAGACCAGTGATTGGTATAACTGGGGCTTGGAGTGTTGAAACCTGGGGTCATTCGGAAGAGCATGGGGGGTATTTTTATGTTGGAAGCTATTATGCCACGGCAGTTTCAAAAAGTGGGGGTTTGCCGTTTATAATTGCACTTCCACATAAAAATGCCGATTTAAAAGAAGTTGCTGAAGAGGTTGTTTCTAGGGTTGATGGCATTCTCTTTAGTGGTGGAGGGGATGCTAAGAGATTCAAAAAAGATGAGCTGCCAAGTTTGTATGAACAACAGCCATTTAGGTATTCTTTTGAGAGGGAATTGATTTTGGAAGCGTGGAAAAGAGATTTGCCAATACTAGGCATATGCAGAGGATATCAAATGCTTGTGGAGGTCTTTGGTGGAAAATTAATGGATGGGACAATTGATGGGCACAAGCAGAATCTTCCGGGACATGAGCCGTGGCATGCGTTATTTATCAAAGAGGATAGCAAGTTTGAAAGGCTTGTCGGAACGAGGGAAATGCGTGTTAATAGTTTTCACATACAGGCTGTTGAGAAGGTTCCTAAAGGTTTTGAGGCTGTTGGATTGAGTGATGATGGAATTATAGAGGCTATAGAGGCTGTTGATAAGGAATTTGTTTTTGGTGTTCAGTTTCATCCTGAGGAGAGGTATGATGTTGATCCACATTCTAAGGTGATATTTGATCATTTTGTCGAAAAAGCCAGGGAATATAAGATGAGGTGATTGAATTGAAGGAAATTAAAATTTTATCGCCTACGGGACATTTAGGCTTCACTCCTATTGAAGAGGAGAGTTTTTGGAAGGGTGTTGCCAGAAAACCGGATTTTATATGTGCAGATTCCGGTAGTTGTGATATCGGACCTTATCCCTTAGGAGCGGATGTTGCAGCAAGCCCGGAAGAGTGGCAAAGGCATGATCTTGAGTTGATGCTCTTGGCCTCACGTGAGCTCGATGTGCCGATGATTATTGGCTCCGCATCGGATACCGGAACAAATAGGGGTGTTAACCAGTTTGTTAGGATTATCAAAGAGCTGGCAAAAAAGCATAAGCTTAAACCTTTTAAATTAGCTGCTATCTACTCAGATGTTCCCAAAGAAGCTTTGTTAAAACGTCTTGAGGGTGGTGAGGTTATAGAGGCTCTATCTGGAAGACCTGCATTGAGCAAGAGGATTTTGGATAAAACGGATCATATTGTGGCGGTTATGGGTGTGGAGCCATATATAAAAGCCCTTGAGGAAGGTGCCGATGTCATAATAGCCGGCAGATCTTCGGATGTTGCAATTTTCGCGGCTCCTGCGCTCTGGAGTGGAATTCCTGAGGATGTAGCATTTTATGCTGGAAAGGTTTTAGAGTGTGCATCTTTTGTTGCAGAACCATTTGCAGGCAAAGAATCTGTTTTGGGGATATTGAGGGAAGATGAGGTAATAATCGAGCCCATGAGTGATTATCAAAGGGCCACTCCGGAATCGGTGGCGAGTCATGCCATGTACGAAAGAATTGATCCTTTCATTGAAAGGCTCCCAGGAGGATACATTGACATGAGGGGTTGCATATATGAAGCAATAGATGAGAAGCGCACACGGGTTAGAGGTTCAAAGTTCTATCGAGACGCTGAATACAAAATAAAACTGGAAGGCTCTGGTAAGGTTGGAGAGCGCTGTTTTATGATAGTCGGGATAAGGGATCCTTATTTAATAGCGAATCTGGATAAGGTGATAGAATGGTCGCGGAGGAAAGTAAAAGAAAGATTCGGCGAAAGCGGATACGAACTCTACTATCATATTTATGGAAAGAACGGCGTTATGGGTGAGCTTGAACCAGTGCAAAATTCAAAATCACATGAGGTTGGAATTATAGTAGAGGGGATAGCCCCGGATTTAGAGATGGCTAAAGAATTAACCTACTTAGCAGGAAGGAATTTTCTCTATGCAAGGTTGGTTGGAGTGAAGGGAACAGCTGGAGCAGCGGCATTTATCTCAGATGAAGTTCTTGTGGCTCATCCTGCTTATGAGTGGACTATAAATCACTTGGTTAGGGTAAATGACCCGCTTGAATTTTTTGATATTCGGTTTGAGATGGTAGGGGGTGAATGATATGAAAAAGGTTTCTCTTGTTAATTTAGCGAAGACAATACGAAGTAAAAATGCTGGTGTTGATCACATAACGTTTGATATTATTTTCAAAGATCGGGCAGTTTACGAGTACATCAAGCAAAATCGACTTATAAATAAAGAACTGATCGCCCGGATTTACGGACTGCCCTTAGAAAGGATAGTTTTGTTTGTTTATTTTGATCCTGCAAAGGCGGTTAAATTTACAATACGTCGTTCTAAGCCAAGTGGTAGTCCCGGTGAGACTGATGTTATGGGGGCTCAGCAGTATCCTCCTCTGTTTGAGATATCTCTTATGTTGCCTGAGGATTTGCTAAAAAGTAAAGGGGGTGATAGCTAAGGGGGAAGGCGTTTTGTTAGGTTTTGAATGCTAAAATCAAGTGTGATGTAAAATCTGTTGTCTGAGTTATGGAGAATGGAGGGGTGCAAAAGATGGCGGTTCCTAACTGGTTGAAAAATCCACATGGGTATTTTATAATATTCGTCCTAATATTAATTGCCACGTTAGCTACTTGGACACTCCCGGCAGGGGAATACGAAAGGTTCAAAGATCCTCATAGCGGAAAAACAGTTGTAGATCCGGGATCATTCCATTATGTAGATCCCAATCCAGTGGATCCTTTTGAAATGCTCCAGGCTATTCCTAAAGGATTCAGGCAGGCTGCTGGTATTATAGCTTTTGTTTTCATAATTGCAGGTGCCATACAAATAATCCGTTCTACCGGGGCGTTGGATGCGGGGATTATTGCAATGGTAACTAGATTGAAAGGACGGGACACACCATTGCTTTTGGCAATAATGTTCGTATTTGCACTCTTGGGTTCAATATTCGGCTTTGCTGAGGAAACCATACCTCTGATTCCTTTGGGAGTTGCAATGGCGCTGGCACTTGGGTATGACCGGGTAGTTGGTTTTCATATAGTCAGGACGGCGGCATGGGTAGGTTTTGCAGGGGCGATGCTGAATCCATTTACAATTGGTGTTGCTCAGAGCATAGCCGAGCTTCCTCTATATTCCGGTTTGGGTTATAGAATAATCTGTTTCTTAGTGTTCTTTGCAATAGGAGCTGTGTTCATTTTGAAATATGCGAGGGATGTGAGAAATGATCCTAAAAAGAGCATACTTTATGGTTATAAGGGGGAAGATAGAGCAGAATTTAATTTGGATTATGAAAAGCAGGAATTGACGCCTACGAGAAAGTTAGTGCTCCTGGTTCTATTTGGGGGTATAGCCCTCCAGATATATGGAGTCATAAAGTATGGATGGTACACCACTGAAATTTCCGCATTGTTCCTAGGGCTTGGCATAATAGCGGGATTGATTGCGAGAATGAATCCAACCGAGCTCTTTGGGGAGTTCGTAAAGGGAGCAAGGGGTGTTACGTATGGAGCATTGATTATTGGATTTGCGAGGGCTATCGTAGTGATATTGAATGAGGGCAGGGTGCTGGATACTATACTCCACGGGCTTGCTGCACCTTTAGGTAGTGTAGGTGCTGCCAGTGCCGGTGTGCTAATGTTCCTGATTCACTCTGCTATAAACTTCTTCATAGGTTCAGGGAGCGGACAAGCTGCAGCGACGATGCCCATTATGACTCCATTGGCTGATCTTATTGGGGTTACAAGGCAAACAGCTGTTTTAGCTTACCAATTTGGTGATGGTATCACCAACATGTTTTATCCGGCAATGATCTACTACCTAGTATTTGCAGACATACCCTACGACAGATGGGTGAGGCATATCTGGAAGCTGGTGGTTTATCTAACAATTGCAGGAGCTATCTTAGTTGCAATTGCTGGCTTTATGAAGTACGGCCCATACTAGTCCCACTAATTTTTCTTTTTGAACTGGAGGGATTTGTATGTTCCCCGTGCTTGAAGTTAATTTAAGTGCCATTGAGGATAATGCCAAAAGAATCGTGAGATTTTGCAATTCATATGATATTCAAGTTGTGGGAATTACGAAAGGGGCTTGTGGTTCTCCGGAAGTAGCTAGAGCTATGATAAAGGGAGGAGTAGAAATATTGGGAGATGCCAGAATTCAGAATATCCTGAAAATGAAGAAAAATAGCATTAAGGCGGAATTTATGTTAATTAGATCTCCCATGCTCAGTGAAATTAAAGACGTTGTAGAGCTTGCAGATTACAGCCTCAATAGTGAATTAACAGTCTTAAAGGTACTATCAGAGGCATCTTTAGAGGCTGGGAGAATTCATAAAGTAATAATTATGGTGGATGTTGGAGATAGAAGAGAAGGATTAATGCCCGGTGATTTTGTTCCCTTTTTAAGAGAGGCTAAAAAACTGAAAGGTATTGAAATAGTCGGTGTTGGGACAAATTTGGGGTGCTTTAGTGGGGTGTTGCCAACTCCTAAAAATCAATCCCTGCTTAAAAAATTAGGTGAAAAAGCAAAACGCATTTTAAATCTTGAAAATCCGGTGGTGTCTTCGGGGGGAACTGTTTTTTTAAATCTTCTGGAAAATGAGCAAAATTCATATGGAATTAACCAGCTTAGAATCGGAGAAGGAATACTTCTGGGAACAGATTCCACGGGAAACAGGATTATAGAGTGGCTTAGACAGGACACATTTGCACTGAGAGCTGAAATAATTGAGATTAAATGGAAACCTTCCTCACCGGAAGGTCCAATGGGGAGGAATGCCTTTGGTGAAACTCCATTCGTAAAAGACGAAGGGACTAGGAAGAGGGCAATATTAGCTCTGGGAAGGCAAGATGTAGAGTTGAAAGGTTTAATCCCCATGATTGATGGAATTAGAGTCTTGGGAGGCAGCAGTGATCATACAATAGTTGACATAACGGATTCTAAGGTACCTCTCAAGGTTGGCGATATTGTAGGATTCAGATTAAGCTATTCAGCGATGCTC
>CAZAPD010000087.1:0-5490 GCA_964487115.1 uncultured Thermococci archaeon
CGTTCACGCCTTTCAAGCTCTCAGCTGAGAGTATAGAAACTCTTTTACCTGCAATGAGTTTTGAAGCAGACAAAATGGGCTATGACAGCATTGACATAATGCTCCCTGAGGAGGGGAAAGACTTAATTGATATTCTAAGGGAGTTTGGCTTTAAGAGCTGGATGAATTTTAAGGAGCCTGACGTTTTAGTATTTAGAAAGAAGCTTTGATTTTTCTTAGCAAATATAAGGGTACTCCTAGTAAAAAAGCTCCTACGCAGAATCCATAAACCTCAAGAGCGGAAAATACTCCATAGAATGGATTCCAGCTCAAGGGGAAGAAAGGTTTTATATCCATGTAGAGGAAAGAATCAAGAACTATGTGAAGCCAGACTCCACTCAAGGCTGTAATTCTAAGCTTTTTGATGCTTATCTCTTTTCCCAAATGTTTGTAAAATCTTGTCATAACCTCCGCCAGAGCTAAGCCAATCAAAGAGCCTCCGATGAATGTGTGAAAGAAGCCGTGAAGCGGATAGTCGTAGAGCAAATCTAAGCCAAGGCTCAGAACCAAAAATGGTTCAAAGTCCACAATTACGTTGGCAATTATGAAGGTCAGGAAATCCAAATACCCAAAAAGTGCTGCAAACAGCAATGCTGGTCCGAAGTGGAAAGGCGTGAATGGCATGTTCAAAGTTCTCCAGAAAGTTTATAACTTTTTTCGTTAGAAAAATTTTTTATTCTGTCAGAAAATTTTTAAGTTCATGGGTTTTATTTTATCGTGGTGATCCCAATGAGAAAAGGACTTAAAATAGGAGTACTTCTTGGGATTTTAATTTTGGGAGGGGTTATCCTGGGGGTAAACGGAGAGAAAATCATCAATATCTTTGGCTTCCAGTACCTTAATGAGAGAGAACTTTACACGGCAGGTCATTTTAAAGTGGAGTTGCTTCCTGCCAATGCTCGTGTTATAGGTTACATTGAAGGGGAGCTTTTTTCGGTCTATGTCTTAGACAAAGCTAACTTGGAGAACTTTAAGAAGGGAAAGGATTTCAACCCCATTTATTCGTGGGAAAACGTTAGCTACGTTGAGCTCGATTTCCACACTACAGAGAATCTCTATATCGTTGTTAGGAATGAGCTGGCCAAGAAGCAGTGGATACACATTAAACTCAATGCCAGGAGATGAACCCAACTCCCAGTTGCATCTACATTCAGAGCTCAAACTCTGATATGGACACACCTAAGGCTTCCAAACTTCTGAAATCCAGATGTAGCAGTTTATCCTTTCAAATTTGTATCTTGCCCCTAATCTTTTGAAGAAATCTTCAAGACTCTCAAGAATTGCAAAATATTCGTCATTTATTTCTTCTTCTATGCCGTCTTAATACCCTATGCGCTGTTTTTCTTTATTCGACTCGAACATAACATCGGCAATTATAATCCTCCCTCCAAGTTTTAGAATCCTAAACATTTCCCCAATAGCTAGCTCTTTATCTTCATCGGGGACATGGTGGAACGCATAAGTCGTTATTACGGTGTCTGCTGTTTCATTCGGCAGTGGTAGATTTAAAAAATGCCCATTAAGTGGTTCAAAGCCCCACTTCTTCCTGAATACTTTTCTCATTCCAGAGGAAGGTTCAATACCCATGTACCGTTCACAATTGAGAAACTTCAGGATATTTCCAGTACCACAACCAACGTCAACAACTGTGCCATCTACCTTTTTCGCAACCAGCCAAAGAACTTTCCAGTAGTCCTTATGTATCCAGTCCTCCACCATTATGTCCTCATCATAACTCTCTGCCCATTCATTGAAATCCCATTCTCCCATCTCCTTCCCTATATGAAGATAAGTTCATAAGTTTTTAAAACCTTCTTTTTCCATGAAAATCCATGAAGCAAAGACTTTACATACTCCTACTCCTCACAACTGTACTCAGAGTAATCGGAGATGCAATTGAAAGCGTAGCCCTACCTTGGCATCTCCTTAACCAAACGAATTCCCTCCTGAGTGTTGCGGGTTATTCATTGGCTTCAATGCTCCCCTGGGTTGTATTTCCTCCGTTGATGGGTCGCTTTCTTGATAAGACCGAGAAAAAAGTTAGGCTCGCTTTTCTCGCATTGTTCATTCAGTCTTTCTTTGCTCTGACAATAATAAAGTTTGCTTCAAACATTTGGGCTTTTTATGTTTTAATTTCACTAATCTCGGCTTTTGATATCCTCCATAGATATTTCGGCTTTACGGTTATAGCTTCCATGACTCTTGAGGAGTCTGAGCTTCAAAAGCTCAACGCAAAAGTTGAAACCGCTGGAGAGGTAACTTCTCTTCTTGCATTCCCTGTTGTGGGCTATCTTGCGTACCTTTTTGGAATTAAGCTCATGGTTTTGGATGCGGTTTCTCTCTTAATTGGGGCTCTGCTTCTCCTTCCGTACATCAACGTTACAGTGAGGCGGGAGGGGACAGCTGAGGAAGGAAACAAATCAACCCATCCTACAATCTCTCCCAGAGTTGTTTTTGTAGGAATTGTATTAGTTCTGCTCTTCAACTTTGCAGTTGCTCCAGCAAGGATTTTTGTCTTTAGTGCCCTCAAAAATTTGGCCAAAGGAGAAGTCATTTACGGTCTGCTTAACTCAGTTGGAACTTTAGGAAGCTTGGCTGGTGCAGTTGGAATAACCCTTTTTGCCCACAAGCATAAAATTGGGATCTCAAAGCCCCTTTTCATAGGGATGCTCATTCAAAGCTTTGCGGTCCTGCTTTTAGGTTTGCCTTCGTTAATTTTGCTCTTTACTGGAATTTTACTCTTAAACTTTGGGGGGCAGATTTTAAACATTTCCTTTGACAGTCTGTTTCAGAGAATAATCCCGCTTGAAAAGCTCGGCACTTACAGAGGAGTTTTTGATGCATTAGCTACGCTCATAATCCCCTTATCACAGCTAACTTTTGCATGGTTGATTGAGCATGGCGTTGGTGTTTCAATGCTGGCTATTGGAGTGTTTGGATTGAGTGTTTTGAGCGCAGTGGGTTTTTTCACTTTGATATATGGCACCAGAAAGAACCGCAAAGAATTTAATGTTTAGCTTATTCTTTCTTAAGGGTGTATTTCATGCAGATTCTCCCTCTTACTGAAGAACACCTTAACGAGTTTATCACCCTCTACATCGAGTTCTTCCGCGAGCTTAGGGGAAAGCAGGGCTGGAGTCCAGACGAGGAAGAGGAATATAAAAGGGAAGCAGAGAATTACTTTAAGCGCGGCGACATGGTCTTCCTCGCTGTAGAAGAAGGCAGACCTGCCGGCTTTATAAGGGTCTCCTCGAGGGAGTGTTGCTTCTGGATAGAGGAGCTTTTCGTAAGGTCGGAGTTCAGGGGAAGGGGAATAGGAAGGGCGCTCGTTGAGAGGGCTGAGGAAGAGGTAAAAAAGCACGACGATGCCCTCTACCTCTTCGTCCTGCCGCAGGATAAGGACGCGATAGCCTTCTGGAAGAGGCTCGGCTACGACGTAATAAACACGATCGAACTGGTGAAGGACTTGGAACCCACACCAAGGGACGAAGACTTCCACACGGTTGAGTTTCTTGGAGAGAAGTTCAGAATCTTCCGCTGGAAATATGAGAAGCTCACTGAGAAGGAGAAAGAGTTTTTAGAGCTGTTGGATGAGTTTTACAAAAGGGGAGGAACCAAAGAAGAATTTTTAAGGATTGTGAATGAGGCACTAAAAGAGTGGCTTAAAGTGTAGTACAATGAAGAAAGAGGATATTATCGCCAAACTTGAAAAACGAATAAACGAACTTTCAAAGAGGCTTGGAAAAGAGTTTAATGTCTCTCCTGAAGAGCTTTACACCTATCTAACTGCAGAGACTTATGAGGACGATAAATACACACCTGAAGACATCCTGTCAGATGAATACCTGCTGTTCCATGAACTCGTTGAAATTGAGCGCCTCAAGAAGAGAGGCTTAGAAGTAACGTCGAATGTTATAGTTGAAAACCCGGAAGCAGTCTATGAGTGCCATCTAAAAGCGCTCGAAGAAGAGCTTAAGTTTGCTCTCAAAGAAGGTGATGTTGAGTGGGTTAAAAAGAGGCTTAAAGACGCTGAGAGTTATCTTGAGGATGAGTATCTACCCGAGAGGTTGAGGGACAAAGTAGTGGAAATTTTGAGATATTTGGAGAGGTGATTGTTATGTTAATCTCACTTTTCATGGCTTTTGTCCTCTGGCTCCTCACTCTAATCCCGAGCTTCATAATAGCTGGGGAAGTCTCAAAGAAAAAAGATGACCCGTTTATAATCGGAGTGGCAACACAGGTGAGCTTTTTCCTGCTGTCAGTAGTCGTGATTTTGCTGATTGGGAACTTGGCTGAATACGGCTTCAGATTCAGCTTGACGTACGTTTCAAAAGCCTTCTTCGTTGGGCTAGGCTTATCCGCGGTCACGGCTCCAATAGCCTACAAGCTGGTTCAAAACTATAAACCGGACTTTTTACCGGACAGTACGTTTAAGATTGCCATTTTAATGCTTATCCTCGCACCTCTCGGCGAGGAAACACTTTACAGAGGTCTCATTGAGGGCTATCTCCTTTGCCATACAAGCCCCTGGGTTGCAATTGTTTTTACGGCAATAATCTTCGGTCTCGTTCATATACTCGCCTTTCATGATGCACCTGAAGGATTTAGGGTTTTTATTGTGCTAAATGCGTTCTTAATGGGTCTCGTCGCTGGATACTTCAGAGCCATCAGCGGTTCTTTGATTCCAGCCTATGCCCTTCACTCAGCGGCCAATTTGGTTGGAATGATCGGCTGGCTGTGGCTGGAAAGAAAAAGCAGAATCTTATGATTAAAACTTTAAGGGTGTTGGATATGCTCATCAAATCTCTTCAAACCGATACCGAAAGAAAGGCATGTCTTGAAATAGCCCGCAATCTGCCGGAGTGGTTCAATGAGACTGGACTTAAGGCTATTGAAAAGGATTTAAAAAGTGAGATTACGTTAATAGCCCTCGATAAAGAAGTCCTGGGCTTCATAATCATCAAACCCCTCAACAAGAAGGCTCTCGAAATTCTCTGGATGGCCGTTAGACGGGAGTACCACGGGGAGGGGATCGGAACGGAAATGCTCGAGTTCGTTGAGGGATGGGCTAAGGAGAGGGGCTTTGAGGTTCTTGTCGTTAAAACCTCTGGCGACCTCTCGTATAAGCCCTATGACGCAACGAGGCGCTTCTACGAGCGGAATGGATTTGTTAGAATAGCGCCGATAGACCCGTATCCGGGGTGGGGCGAGCCGGCGCTGGTTTACGTGAAATGCCTGAAGAGGAAGTAGGCGGAGATTAGAAACCGCGCGGTTATGTAGCCGACAAAAACCGGAGCGCCGAGTGGATATAGGAGACACCACCAGAGGGGGAGTTCGGAGAGCAGATAGGTAAAGACGAGGGCGAGGGGTTTCCTCTTGACCGAGTAGGAGTATGCAAAGGCAGCCCCAAAGAAAACTATGTCCTCTGGTCTCCAGAATCCCCCAGTCAGG
>CAZAPD010000088.1:0-23819 GCA_964487115.1 uncultured Thermococci archaeon
ATAAGGCGCGGGGAGATAGGGGAGATACCGCTCGTCATCGAGGACAAGTGCACAGGCTGCAAGGCGTGCATACTCCTCACCGGCTGTCCTGCCTTAGTCTACGACCCGGAGACGAACAAGGTCCGCATAGACAGCCTGCTCTGCACCGGCTGCGGCGTCTGCAACCAGACGTGTCCGTTCGATGCTATCAAGTTCCCGAGCGAGCTGGAGAAAGAGGGCTGACGCCCTCACTCCCTCCACACTTCAAGAACCATGAAGCGCCTCACAAGTGGGTTCGGGTAGATTTCCCAGGCTATCCCCTCCGTTTCTGCTTCAACTTCGCCGAAAAGACCGCCCTCTCGCGGGTCGAGGCTCTCGCCGTATATCTTTCCCGCCCTTATCTCGACCTTCATGTATCTCGGCAGTCCAATTTTTATTGTTTCATGCTCTTCAACATGTTCAATTGCCCATTTAGCGGAGTAAATTCCTGAAAAAATCTCTGCTATCCTGACAGCCACACTTTCCTTTCCTATGGCCGTCATCTCAATTCCTGTATCTTCCCAAAATTTCTTTGCAAGAGGCTGGAGTTCCTTTCTCAGTTCATGCCAGATAGCTTTCCCCCTATCTGAGATTCTCAGGGCATCTATTGTAACATCATCGAGTTTTCTGATTTCTATACCTCCAAGGGAGGAGTCAATATGGATCACATCGGGCTTTGTTTTTCTGGC
This sequence comes from uncultured Thermococci archaeon, assembly GCA_964487115.1. Taxonomy (GTDB): domain Archaea; phylum Methanobacteriota_B; class Thermococci; order Thermococcales; family Thermococcaceae; genus Thermococcus. The sequence continues at coordinate 708 of CAZAPD010000088.1, forward strand.
AAGTTTCATTGCAAGCAGAGCCTCATCTCTAATTGCCTGTTTACCGCTCATATCATAGCCAAATGGATCATGATACTTAACAATGCTCATCGTGGCTGTCCTATAGGGTTTTTCAATCAGAACTGCGGCAGTAGCCACGAGACCTATTGGATTATATTCCCCATTGAGCAATGCTCCGCCTGTATCAGATGCAACTATTCTCATTGCAATCACCGGTAAGGGGTAATTACCCAAATATGTTTTTGGTCTAATAATCTATTAAGGTGATCTTATGGGTAGCTCAAGAAAGGTGTTATATGAAGCTTTAGGTGCATATATTGATGATTTGTCCAACGCTCTATATATAGGAACGGCGAGAGGAAGAATTGCAATGTCAAATGGGAACGGAGAATATGAGATAACACCTTCTAATGGATCAATGCCACTAATAGACATATTTTACAAGCGGGGAGCCCTTGAATTTGTAGCATTTTGGGCTAATAATGGGGAGAACAAAGCCTGCAGGCTTAAGGTTGCATTATCGAAGACAAGCTTAGAATATCACTCAAAACAAATAATACTAAGAATTGAACCTCATGGCACGCTAAAGGGCGTTACAGAGATTACTCTGATGGGAAACAAGGAATTTGCAAACACTTTAAGGCGTGCCATTCATGAAGAGAAGCACAGGAAAACAAAGGAGAAATGTGGAATATTGACTTCCTCTTTGCTTTAATAACTCCTTATGGGACTTTTCTTCAATTACCGACTTTAAATGAAAATTTGGCTTGAATAAAATCACGAAGTTTTAAAAATTAATTCTACTTCAAAAGTGTTATCAGGTGTTAAATGTATTGTTAGCCGTACAAGGTTGTCGTGTTTATACACCACATCTGAAATTAATTTGGGGATATCCTCCTTCCTCGAACGTATCTTAATGATGTTGTATTTGTTATGGCTACTTGTTATGGTGTATGTGGGTTCCAAGTTTAAAAATATCTTTGCCAGTATGGGGTCTTGGAGGATCATTCTCACAGTTTGAGAGAGGGTTACGGGGGAAACATTTAGAGCCCTTGCGATTTTGTTGCGTGGAATTTCAATTTTTCCACATCTTAATTTTCCATCACAGGTAACCCCAACTCCATGCATAAAGAGGTACTTTACAATTTTTGTTTTTACATTATGTCCTTTGAATGGCTTTTCAAGGATCTCCCACAACTCTGCCATTTTGATCCCTGTTATGAGGGTATTACCATCCTCTAAGGAAGTTAATAATCCTGTCTGGAACTTTTCCCTTTAGACTATCTTTTATAGATTCCTCTATAATTTCCAGCCCTCTGTCCAGATCTTCCTTAGGGATATTTAGCGCAGGGGTTATCCTGAGTACATTACCATGTTTGCCGAATGTAATGAGGATTAGCCCCTTTTCCCATGCTCTCCAGCAGATTTTTAGGGCTGTAATTTTGTCAGGAGTCTTTAATTTTTGATCCTTGACAATATCTATCCCTATAAGCAGCCCTTTTCCTCTAATGTCTCCTATTATCTCATATTTTTCTTTCATCTCTGCAAATCGTTTGAAAATGTATCTTTCGAGCTCGTTTGCTCGTTCAATTAATTTTTCATCTTTTATTACTTCAATTGTGGCTATCGCAGCAGAAGCACTTACGGCATGACCAAGATGAGTGAAAACAAATAGAGGAGCGGGAACACTTTCCATAATCTCAGCTTTTCCAATTAATGCAGATATGGGCATCCCTCCGCCCAAAGCTTTTGATGAGACAAGCAAGTCAGGAACTGCATCAAAGTGTTCTATACCCCACCATTTTCCAGTTCTCCCAATTCCAGTTTGGACTTCTTCATCTATTAGAACAATACCATACTCCTCAGTGAGCTTCCTTAATCCCTTTATAAATTCTTTCGGGGGAACAATAACACCAGCATCACCCTGAATTGGCTCGAGTACAACTCCAGCGACGTCCTCATTAAGTTTCTTTACTTTTGCTTCGATTTTATCTAATGTACGATTTGATAATTCTGTGGGGTTTTCATAGCCGTTTATACCCCACATGTTGCGATAAGGATCAGGATATTCAACAAATTCTATATCCTTCAGTGGATGTATCTTCTCTTTCACGTTCTGCGCAATGATTCCTGTCACTGAAAGGGCACCATAGGTCATTCCATGGTATGAATCCTTGAATGATATCATGTATCTCCTCTTTGTATGCGCCTTGGCGGCTTTTATAGAAGAATCAACACTATCGGAACCAGAAAAACCGAAGGTGACTTTCTTTTCGTATTCTCCTGGTGTTATTTCCATTAAAAGACTGGCGAGCTTTATGGGTGGCTCAATGTAGAAATACCCAAGAGTGTAGTTGATGTATCTATCAAGTTGCTCTTTAATGCTTTCAACAACCCTTGGATGAGTGTGACCAATATTATAGACGGCCGCACTTGTTAGAAAATCTATATATTCGTTTCCATCGATATCCCAAACCCTGCTTCCCATAGATTTCGAAACTACCAAAGGATAATATCTCAGGCCAGAAGCTTTAGGAAGATATTTCTCACCAACCTCAACAGCTTGGATGTTTTTATCAATGTTCTTGGAAGTATATTTTTTAATATCATTCCACTTCATTTCCATTATAACACCTCCATGGTTCCGACATGGAATATAATTATGCGATTTCCTATGCAACTTTTTATAATCATATATTTTCTGGTCTGATATATTAGTTTTTTTCTGCTTATTTTCGCTTATTATTGATAAAATTGTGGTATTTTCCAAGGAATCATTAAATTACAATATAAAACTTTTAATTAATACACATGAACAAATATTCAAGCTATTTTATTGTTATTATTTTGATTTTATGCAAATTAAATAATAAACTTTTAAATAAATATACGAAATAAACATTACAATAGGAGCAACTTCGAAACATGGATCCTTTTTTGAAATATTAAATTAAAAAATTAAAAAATTATAGAGTTTTAATGTCTCTTCAGGATTTTTCCTGGCCTTTTTCCAGTTAATTTACCTCTCTCTACGACGATTTCTCCATTAACGATTACATATTCAATTCCTTCTGGGTATTGATGGGGATTCTGGTAAGTGGCTCTGTCCCTTATTGTCTCTGGATCGAAGATAACTATATCAGCCCAGAATCCTTCCCTAAGCAGACCTCTGTCCTGTAGTCGTATTTTCCCTGCGGGTTGGGATGTCATTTTCCTGATGGCTTCTTCCAGAGATAAAAGACCCTCTTCCCTGACGTACTTTCCTAAAACTCTTGGGAATGTTCCGTATGCTCTTGGGTGTGGTTTTCCACCGGCATAGGGAGCAGTTACCCATGAATCTGAAATAACTGAGGATAGCGGATTGGAGAGAACCCACTTCACATCCTCCTCATCCATAAGGAACAGCACCATAGCTGCGTCCCCTTTTATCTCAATAAGCCAGTCAAAGAGTCCGTCATAGGGATTGTCAATGGTACCCTTTTCTTTCAGAATCTGCTCAAGCGTTTTTCCTTCATACTTTTCTATTGAACACTGTGATATGAGAACTCCATCCCATCCAGCCGCTTTTAGGAAATTCTCCCCAACTACTCTGTCTTCCTCTATTTCTTGCTTTATTTTCTCTCTGATTTTCCTGTCCTTGAGCCTTTCAAGCATTTTATCCACTCCGCCTTCTAAGACCCAGTTCGGCAGTAGAGCTGTTATGGTTGTGCTGCCTGCAGTATATGGATAAACATCACAGCTAACCTCAACTCCTCTTTTCCTCGCTCTTTCCATGAGTCTTAATGTTGCACACACCTTTCCCCAGTTTGGTTTTCCAGAGGCTTTGTGATGAGATATCTCAACAGGAATCCCTGCTTCTTCACCAATCCTTATGGCTTCTTCAACGGCTTCTATTAACCGCTTTCCTTCATTTCTCATATGGGTGGTGTATATTCCTCCATACTCTGCCGCTACCTTTGCCAGTTCAATGATCTCCTCTGTTGTTGCATATGAACCGGGAGGATATATCAACCCTGTAGACATGCCAAAAGCACCTTCTTCCATTGCCTGAGCCACTAAGGCTTTCATCTCATCCAGCTCTTCTTTAGAAGGTTTGTCTGGGTCAAATCCTTTAACTGCCAAGCGTACTGTTCCCTGTCCAACCAGTGGGGCAAGATTCATTGTAGTTCCCTGTTTTTCAACTTTCTTATAGAACTCGTTTAATGTTCTCCAATCCCACCCATAATCAAATCCTTTTGCTAAAAATGGCGAGACGTACCGTTTCAGCAGGTCAACTTTGTCGGGATTTAGAGGGGCCATTGATATTCCACAATTACCCACTACCGCGGTTGTTACTCCCTGCATAATATAACTCTCTGCATCTGGATATGCTAAGATTGTAAGGTCGGAATGGTTGTGAAGATCAATGAAGCCGGGTGAAACCACTTTTCCCGCTGCATCTATTTCTATTTCTCCTTTTTCCTTAATTTTGCCTATTTTTGCTATCTTCCCATTTTTTACTGCTATGTCTCCTTTGAACCATGGAACTCCAGTTCCATCTACAATCCTTCCATTTTTAATAACTAAATCAAACTCTTCCACCATTTTTCCACCCCCAAAAGACAAAATGAAAAAGCGTTAATATTCAGCTGGAGGTTCAGCTCCCCAGAATATCCTGACGACCCTTTCTGAGGGTATTTCCTTTGTGGCATACGTGCCAATCAGATATGCGAGCAGTGATAACAGAAGGCTTATGATAACCGGATCAAATCCAAATCTCATAGGAGGATAGAACTTCTTGGCGATGATATAAACTACCAGTCCTGTTATCATACTTGCTATGCCACCATATCTGTTACCTCTCGGCCATAGCAAGCCCAGAATTATTGGCCAGAACAATGCCGACATTAATCCCCCAATGGCGAAGATTATGATGTATTCCAATGCTGGAGGAGCTGCCAAAGCCAACAGGAATGCCGTTAGGCCAACCCCCAAAGTTGCATATATACTGGCTGTCTTTAACTGTTCTGCAGTTGCATCTGGCTTTACAACCTGTTTGTATAAATTCTGGACTATGGCACTGCTTATCAGGATTGTCATGGCCGCTATTGTGGACTGTGCGGCACTTACAACCCCTGCAAACACTATACCTCCGACAGCTGGAGGAAGAACCGTTAATGTCACGGCTGGAACTGCATGATCTGGAACCGATAGCTTCGGGAACCACAGTCTGGCGAAGAATCCTGTGAATAACATAACGAATGTCCAAAACGTAACTACGATTACACCAAGATAAACTGCTCTTTTCATGGCTCTTGTATCTCTATAGCTGAGAGAAGCCATTAATCCGTGAGGAAGCGCCAACAGGCCTATGCTGAAGATTATCCACCATGAAATGACTATCTTTGCTCCTAAGGCATAAGGGTCAACATATTTTTGGCCAACCGTCTGAACCAAGGCATTATGAACTCCCACCAAGCTTCCGTAATGGGAGAGAGCGCCTCCAAATACACCAACTGCCAGTAAGATTGCTGCAAATGTCATGAAGACTCCCTGCAATACTGTTGCTAAACCTACTCCTCTTATTCCTCCTGTCGTTGCATAGAAAACTGTCACTAATCCAGTTAGGATCAGGGCTGTTCTGTATGACCATCCCGTCATCACTTCAAAAATCCTTGATGCACCCACAAACTGGGAGGAGGCATATGCAATTAGAAATATCACTACCGGCAATGCATATGCTAATGCCACAAGCTTGCTCCTCTCATACCGCTCAAAGAGTATATCTCCAACTGAGAGAGCCCCTGTTCGTCTCGCTATTATGCCTATTATTTTTCCAACCCCAATTAGGATCATGAAATTCATAAAAATCTGCGACCCCACTATAGTAGCCCATGGCATTCCGAGTTTCCAAGATAGTCCCGGCCCACCTACAAATGTTCCGACACTGCATAGGCCAGCACCGATAAGGAATGCCACAACAACGGCTCCAAGTAGCCTTCCCCCCGTGTAGAATTCCTCTGCGAATTTATCGATGACAGTTTTCCCGAGTCTCTTTCTGGTGTAAATGCCGATCAAGAGCAAACCAACAAGATATATTGTAAATACTATTGCTACTGCAATTCTCTCAGAAGATGTTATCGCGATCTCTTCTCCTGCCATTTTCATTCCTCCTTCTTTTCAGATAACCAAGGGGATAAATCTATGTCTTCAATCAGATTCCGCGTTGCAACAATCACTATCACTAGGAAGATCAATGAAATCCAGAGAAGGTTGAACCACCATGGAACTCCAAGAACCACTGCATTTGGGTTCTTTCCGACTCCAAATACATATGCGAGATATACGATGCTGTACACTGCCCATATGGATACCACAATAAAGAATTCCTTTCTCGCCCTCTTAAGGCGGGGGTCTTCTTTAATCCCGTATTCCTCAAGCACACCCACAATACTCCACCCCCATGCGATTTGCTCTTATTATATCATGTAACAGAAATGTTCTATAAATATATATGATTTTCTATCAATTTTTTGCGATTTTAAACCTGTATTGAGAATTATATAACAAAAAAGCAATAAATTTTATATATATTTTCAGATATCATGATATTATGCATAAAGCGATTTAGAAGTAATTTTTAACGAATTTACCATATTATTTTTAAATCAAAATGCCGAAATAATTCAATGATAAATCCAGAGGGGGAGATGAATGTGAGGCAGAATAAAAACAAAAACAAAGTCGAGCTTGATGAAATTGACAAAATAATATTGAAGCTCCTACAAGAAGATGGCAGAATGAGTTATTCGGAAATAAGTAGAAGGGTAAAGATTCCAGAATCCACTGTAAGGGTGAGGGTCAACAAGCTCGTGAAAAATGGCGTTATCAGAAAATTTGCCGCATTAATAAACCCATTCAAAGCTGGATATAATATAATTGCTGTTATTGTTGTAGACGCTGAGCCGGCTAAAGTAAGACATGTTATTGATGAGCTTGCAAAACTCCCTGAGGTAGATGTCCTTGGAATTGCAACGGGTGCTCATGATATCTTTATGCAGGTTACAGCGAAAAATCTGCAGGAGCTTGAGACATTCATACTGGAAAAACTGGCGAAAATTGATGGGATAAAAAGCACGGAAACTTCAATATTAACCAGCGTCAAAAAATGGGGTTATGCCAGGGTTTTCTGAGTATTGTTCATTTTTCTTTGGGTTCATTTAACAGATTAGATAATAAAAGGTTTTTAAGATGCACCCATACACTGAGGTAGAGGTGGGAAGAATGGTGGTCAAAGACTGTCCCGAGTGCCATGGAACTGGTAAGGTTAGGAGTGGCGAGAAAGATTGTCCTGTTTGTAATGGATGGGGTTATGTACCTGCTGACTTCAAGCTTGATTCTCATCTTAAAGGCTATCGTAATCTTGACTACCTCGGAGTTGAGGATGAGGTGGATGAAATTCCCTGTCCTGAGTGTCACGGTAAAGGGACTATTCCTGTATATGATACCTGCCCCACGTGTGGTGGGACTGGGAAGGTTCTTGCATGTGATATCTGTGGTAGAATAAAAGAGCCATGGGAACCGGGTATGGAGACGACATGGGTTTGTCCGGAGTGTGAGAGGAAGTATAAACTTGTTTATATCCTTGACAAGACGTGCGATTATGAGGATATTGAAGTTGGCAATGTGTATCTTGGCTCTATTGAAAGGGTTGAACGTTTTGGAGTCTTTGTAAAGCTTAATCCACATGTTACCGGACTGATAAAGCGGAAGGATCTCCTTGGAGGTAAGGATTACATTCCGGGTCAGGAGATTCTCGTTCAGGTTCTCGATGTCAGACCTGACAAAAGAGAAGTAGACCTCGTTGAGTCTGCAATGAGGCACTACAAGACAATAACAGTTAGGAAGGAGCTTCCGGTTACCCCCTTAGGAGAACTCAGGAAGGATATGGCCGGAAAGACTGTCAGACTTAGAGGCAGGGTTATTCAGATTCAGGTAACAGGCGGTCCTACGGTATTTACCCTCACTGATGGAACGGGGATCACATGGGCCGCAGGTTTTGAGGCTCCCGGTGTTAGGGCTTACCCAAGCATAAATGTAGGGGACATTGTTGAGGTCATAGGAAAAGTTTCGTTCCATGCGGGAGAAATTCAGATTGAAGTAAGTGACATGTCGAGGCTCTGGGGGCCTGAGGCTGCTGAAGTTAAAAAGCAGATAGAGGAGGAACTTGATAGAAAAGCTCAGCCCAGGGATGTGGGCTTTCTTGTGCAGAGCGAGATTCTTGAAAAGCTGAAGCCAAAAATAATGGAGGCGGCTTTCGTCATAAGGAGAGCAATTTACGAAGGCAGGCCGATTCTTCTGAGGCATCATGCTGATGCTGATGGCTACACTTCTGGATTGGCCCTTGAGAGTGCTATAATCCCCCTTATGGAAGAGGTATCGCCGGATCCCGATGCAAAGTGGCACCTATTTAAGAGAAGACCGTCGAGAGCACCCTTTTATGAGCTGGAAGACGTTCTTAAGGATATAATCTTCATGGTTGAAGACAGCGAGAAGTTTGGAGAGCCGTTTCCCCTCATAGTTATAGTCGACAACGGGGGGACCAGTGAAGATATTCCTGCCTACAAGAGACTGAAGGCTTATGGCGTTCCAATTGTTGTCATAGATCACCACGACCCGCGCGAGTGGGTTAGCGAGAATAGAGCTAAAGTTGATGAATACATTGACGTCCATGTCAACCCGCACCACATAAAGCGCGGTTACTATGAGCTCACAGCGGGAATGCTGGCAACAGAAGTTGCGAGGTTCATCAACCCAGAGGTGGAGGACAGGATAAAACACCTCCCTGCCATAGCTGGGACCGGTGACAGGAGTAAAGCTCCAGAGTTCTACCAGTACCTTGAGATAGCGAAGAAGGCGAAAGGCCTAACCGAAGAAGACCTGAAGAAGATAGCTGAGGTCATAGACCATGAGGCCTTCTACTGGAAGTTCATGGACGGGCATGGAATCATAGACGAGATTTTGCTCCTCACGGGCAACCTCCAGAGGCACCGCGAGCTCATCAATGCCATCTATCCAGAGGTCAGGGAGAAGCAGGAGAAGGCCCTCAAAGCTTCCCTGCCCCACGTCAAAAGCGTCGTCCTGCCCAACGGGATAAGGTTCAACACGATAGACGTCGAGCTCTTCGCCCCGAAGTTCAGCTATCCATCCCCGGGCAAGCTCTCTGGCCTGATACACGACCACTTCAAGGAGAAGTACGGGGAGGATGCGCCGATACTTACCCTCGCCTACGGCCCAGACTTCGCGGTGGTCAGGGCGGCGGATGGAATGTCTGCCTACAGCTTCGACCTCAACGAGATAATACCCACACTCCAAGAGAAGCTGCCAAGCGCGGGCATAGAGGGCGGCGGCCACAGCTACGCAGGTTCGATAAAGTTCTTCGAGGGCATGCGCAAGGAGGTGCTTGAGGAGTTCGCTAAGCAGGTGGTGAAGCTGAAGAAAATTTTATGAAATTGTACCTCTGCATTAAATTGACCTACGCGAGGGATTTATAATCCAAATAAAGAACCGATCACACTTAATATATGGGCCATCAAGGTCATGCTGAAGAAAATTTTGTGAAATTGTTACCTTTAATTACCTTTAATGAGAACCTTAATCCTTTTATATTATTCAGTTAATTTTTCTTTGGTGATGCCAATGTATCTCGCTGAATTCAAACTTAGGTATGGAAATATGAAATGGTATGTCAGGAGGATCGTTGAGGCTTCTTCGCTTGAGGAGGCTAAGGAATTAGCTGACCGGTATGCAAAAGCCATGAATAGGGGAGAAGTCACATGGACAGTTAGCTACGTTATAGAGGCAAATAGACCATTGATTATCGGCAAAGAAGAGCTTGAGAAGCTTTGTACTTGATTTTTAATTTTGAAATATAGTAGGAAAGAAATTCAGTACTCTTTTATGAAGGTCATTAAAATCATAGCTGCCGTGCTCATTCCGGCTGCATAGATGAATGAGTAGCTTATGCTGTATGTCTGCCATAACCATCCCGCTATAAGCGATGCAGGGAACACAAAAACTCCGAAAACCGTGTGATAAGCACCTATTACCGTTCCCTTCTCAAATTCCCTTGCAAGATCTGCCATATATGCCCTTGGGATGGTGTCTTCTATTGCTATATACAAGCCGTAGAGAATGAAGGCTGCCATAAGTGTTATCAGGTCTCTGGCATAGGCAAAACTGAGAGCGGCAAGTGTTGCTATTCCAAATCCAAGGGTTATCATCCTTTTTTTTCCGAATCTGTCGGAGTATAGGCCGAAAGGATATGCTGAGAGTGCGTAAATTGCGTTGAAAAGGGCGTAAAAGCCGATGCTTTGAACAATTGAGTAGCCTAAGGTCTGGGCTTTCCATATTGTGAATGCATAGCTATACCGTCCCAGAGCTCCGAGAGCTACGACAAAGAGGAAGAGCCGCAGATTTCTATCCTTTAGGGCTGAGATATCCTTAATTTTCTTTTTCACTTCCTGTCCCCGATCCCTGACGAAGAGGATTATAACGAAGAGTGACAGAAGTCCCGGAACTGCCGAGAGAAGGAATATATACCGGTATTTCCTCTGCATGGGGATGTTTTTGAGAAGTTCCAAGAGAGCTATGGCAAGCAGGGGGCCTGCAACCGCTCCGAGAGTGTCCATCATCCTGTGGAAACCAAACGCTTTTCCCGTCTTGCCTTTTTCAGTGGACTCTGCTATTAGGGCGTCTCTCGGTGCTGTTCTTATTCCCTTCCCTATTCTGTCGAGGATTCTCAATCCAAGAAAATCCCACCAGAAGTGGGTAAATGCCAGACCTGCCTTTGACACCATTGAGAGCGTGTATCCAATCAGCACAAACGCCTTTCTCTTTCTGAATCTGTCGCTCACATATCCAAAAGCGACCTTAAACAGGGAGCTGAGACTTTCAATTGCACCCATAATTGAACCGCTAAGAAGCTTTCCAGTGCCGAGAACATCCCTTAGGTAACCCGGCATGACAGGCATTATCATCTCACTGCTCATATCATTTAGAAAGCTAACTATACCGAGCAAAAATACATTCCAGCTTATCCCGAAAATTTTGCGGCTTCTCTCATTCATCCCAATCACCTAAAAGCTCTTTGCAGAGTTCTTCAACTTTTTTCTTGCCTTCTTCCAGTGCATTCCTGCCTTTTTCTGTTATTTCGTAGATTCTAACTCTCTTCCCATTTTTTATCTCCCAGCGGCTCTTCAGCATGTTCTTTTCCTCCATTTCATGCAGCAGGGGGTATATTGTGCCCGGACTTATGTTGTAGCCGTGCTTTCTGAGTTCTTCCATCATAAAAGTACCTGTTATCGGATTTTTTGCGGCATGGTGAAGAGTGTGGAGCATCAGGAATTCGCGATATTTCATATCGAACACCGATATCGAAATTCGATATTAGGGTATAAAAACCTTGTGCATTAAGATAAAAATACAAAAATCACTCCAAGACGTGTTTCTCAAGGACATAGCAATAAAACTTTCCTTCAAAGACCTTTTCCTTCTTTTGGTTGAACACATCAACCCACACGATTTTCTTCTTTTCTGACTCTTCTCGAAGTTCTCCTCTGGCCAGAAGCTCTTCTCCTACTCTGACAGGTTTAAGGAATTTAACTTCAGCTTTTGCAAGAACGACTGTGGGTTCGTTCACGGCCAGCATTGCCGCATAGTCGGCCAGTCCGAAGGTAAAACCACCATGTACGAGCCCATATTCGTCGACTGCCATCTCTTCTTTCGTTTTTAATTTGACCTCGGCATACCCTTTCTCGATCTTTACAGGTTCTCCCACAATTTCCTTTGAGGTTAGTCTGTGTGTTTTCTGCTCCATCTCAAACCACCGGGAATAGATATGTCCATTGGAGATATAAACATTTACATTATGGTAAAACTTTTAAACCTTCTTTCAAACTCCCAGTGGTGAGGGAGATGGTGTATTTTGAACATACTCCCGATTACGGTGCTTACCTCCTCATGCTGTTCCTGTATTATGTTGGGGCAATTGCCCTCATACTGTATGGAGCATACATAAACAGGAAATTTCTGTTAAAGAAGAAGTTCGTTTGGGTTGATATGAAGCCCGGACTGGTGCCTTTTCTGAAGAAGTTTCTCCCGTGGCTTTTGATAGCTCTACTGATATGGTCATTTGCAACATTCAAGCTAACTGACTATTACCTCTCTTCCTATTCTTTCACATTCAGCGGCACTCACCTGACTGGAGAGGGTGTGATTGATGATCTGGCCGGCAATCGGAGATACACTTTCGATATCGATGAACTTAGGAGCTTTGGCGTTCCTTCTTTTGGACTGCTGAAGGGTTATAAACTTGAGGCATCAGAGAAAGAGGGGCTGTTTATAAAAAATGTCAATCAAATCGTTGTGATTCAGGGCTATCCATTTTTGCCCGTTGTGAAACTCTATATCTATGAGGTGAAAGAGAACAAGATTGTGAATATGCATACGGCATATATGTATTTTCCAAGATCCCCATCAGACAGACTTAGGCAGATATTTGACTTTCCCTTTGCTCTGTTCTACTGGAGTGGGGGAGGAGGGCCTGGAGCTTAGTAAAGCTTTTTTATTTCCTTTGCCCAATTTTGTTTGGTGAGTTTGGTGAAATCCCTGAGAAATGCAATTCTATACAAAGGGTCAAATGAATTTAACAAACAGGAGCTTATAGGCATATTGGTTTTTACCCTTAAGCTTATGGATGTTAAATCAGCCAAAGAGCTCATTGAAAGAGGTATTAAAAGTGGGGTGATAGTGGAGAAGGACGGAACCTTGATAATCAACGAAGAGCTTTTAGAAAATGAGGAGAAAAAAGAATGTCTGAGAGATGAAATGGCATCTTATATAGCTAAAATGCTTGGATGGAGTAAAGAAGATGTTGTTGAGGAGGCGGAGAAGCTGAAAGATAGGTACGGAGACCTTGATGAAAAGATACTGGTTTACCTGTTTGGCATGGATAAAGGAGTTGACATGTCCCGGTTTAAAGACAAGCTGGAGGTGTGAATATGGAAGCTCTGATAGTTGTCGACATGCAGCGTGATTTTATGCCCGGCGGAGCCTTGCCCGTGCCTGAGGGGGATAAGATAATTTCCAAGTGTAATGAATACATCAAGAAATTTAAGGAACGAGGAGCGCTTATAGTGGCTACAAGAGACTGGCACCCGGAGAATCATGTAAGTTTCAGAGAACAGGGAGGCCCATGGCCGAAACATTGTGTTCAGAATACTCCTGGAGCGGAATTCGTTGTGAATCTACCAAGAGATGCCATCATTGTTTCGAAAGCTAACAGGGAGGACATGGAAGCATATTCGGGATTTGAAGGTACAAATCTGGCGGAAATTCTAAGGGATAAAGGGGTGAAGAAGGTCTACATCTGTGGAGTTGCTACTGAGTACTGTGTAAAGGCAACTGCACTTGATGCAATAAAACATGGTTTTGAAGTTTACCTTCTCGGCGATGCTATAAAGGGAATAACGCCTGAGGACGAGAAAAAAGCCCTCAGAGAGCTTAAAGAGAGCGGTGTCAGGCTGTTGAAGTCTGGGTTTTTGTAATTTCTTTCCACTCCCTTAGCAGTGTTAGTGTGACATTCAGGACGATCGGGCCAATAAGTACTCCTTTCATACCGAACGCCCAGATTCCACCTACCATCCCAATAAATACTATCGTTTCATTAAGCTTAGCTTCTTTTGCAACCAGTAATGGTCGTATCGTATAATCTGGTAAGGGCGAAACCAGAACGGCCCCATAAATGGAGATTCCAACTGCTTTCCAGATAGCTCCTATTCTGTAGAGATATATTGCAGCGGCAACCCAGAACATCCAGCCCTCTAAGAGGGGGACAAAGCTGAATAAAATAGTTAGAATTCCAACTACAATTGCAGTGTAGATATCCGAAATCCCAAAGATTATAAAACCTAATGTCATCAGGAAGCCTTTGGCAATATTTAGAAGGAGCCATGCTCGTATAAGGGCATGTAAGGTGATATCGATACTGTGTATGAGCTTCTCTCCAAGCTTCCTCTGTTTTGGGGGGAAGAGATTTTCAATACGTGCTTTTATTTCCTTTGAATAATAGAGGGAATAGTATATTACAAAGAAAAAGACTATAAGCTGAAGCAGATATGAAGGGAGAGAGAATGCTTGGGCAGATATGTATCTTGATAAATTTGGCCCCAGCTGGTTAAAAAAGCTGTTTATGGCTTGAGAAATCCCGAACGGAAAGTAAAGACCTTTAATCCATTCTGTAAATGCAGAAAAATCCCCATAAAATGATGTTATAAGTCTCCCAAAAATTAGTATCATTTCAACTGTTAGGGCTATTCCAATTATCAGCATTAATGATGTTATGAACAGAGCAGAGTTCTTTACTCCTTTTCTTCTTGAGAGGGCCTTGTGAATTGGATATACTGCATATGCTATGATAATACCAAAAAAGATAGATGTCACTAAAGGCTCAATGACCTTCCAGCTCACATATAAAACTATTCCAATGAATACTACCCACGCTATACTTTCAGCTTTCATAACAACATATTTATTAATGGTCCAATTTATAAAATTATACATGGAGGATAAACTCAAGAATCGGATATATGAATACCTAATGAAGGGAAATAAGTTTTTAGGCAAACATAAACTTGAATTAGCCTTTAAATCTTATGTAAAAGGTCTTTATGTTGCCAGCACGTATCTTGTATACCGAGATACGGGAATGCTCCTTCCGCCTCATGATGCAATCAGGATACTGCAAAGCAGGTATCCTGACGTCTATGATGTTGTTACATTTTACAGTAGGTTTCAAGGAGAAATTTCAGAGGTGATCTTGGGAAAGATAAAACGTGACTTGGAAGACATATGTGACAGCCTCATCTCAAAATTCTGATTATCTTTTTAAAATATCGATTTTAAGGTATAGTATGTCCAAATTAGTAATTTTATTAAAAAATATCATGTTGATATATTATGATTTTTAAAATCTCAACAATAAATCAACAAAAATATGACCAAAAAATTAATACATTCTTCAAGAATTATCATAAACGTGGTGATTACCATGAAGGTATTTGTCTCTGTAGATTTAGAAGGTCTACCGTTTATTGTCACAGGGGAACACCTCTTCGTTAAAGGAGCATTGTATTCAGAGGCAAGAAAAATTGCCACAGAGATTACAGCGGTGGCAGCAGAATGCCTCCATGACAATGGCTTTGAGGAGGTTATTGTAGCAGACAGCCACGGGCCCATGGTAACCCTAATTCCGGAGGAGCTACCAGAATACACAACTCTCATTAGAGGATTTCCAAGACCTCTTGCAATGATAAGCGAAGCTAAAAGCTGTGACGCTGCCGTGTTCCTTGGATACCATGCAAAAGCGGGAACTGCCCATGCCACATTTGACCATACCTACAGCAGCTCGTCCATAGATGAGGTTAGAATAAACGGTACGCCAGCCAGCGAATTTCTGTTAAATGCATATGCCTTGGGATACCACGATATTCCCGTAATACTTGTGGCGGGAGATGAAAAACTCCTCGAAGACGATGTCGAGAAATTTGCTCCCTGGATTGAGAGAGTTGTGTTCAAACGCTCTCTTTCAAGATTTTCAGCTGTAAGTCCGAGTATGAAGAAAATAAAGGACGATCTCAAACTCGGAATTTCCAACGCCATTAAAAAGCTCGAAAATGGAGAAATAACCCCTTTAAAACTTGAGGATTCCGTGGAATTTATAGTTAGATTTCTGGGAAGTGAAATGGCCGATGTCGCTGAACTCTTGCCCTTTGTGGAGCGCTTAGATGGAAAGACCATCAAATACAACGCTGATAACATAATCGAGGGATATAAGATTTTTGAGCTGCTCGTAATGGCGGCTCCACATCTTTATCCATACACAATGCTGAGGTGATTGAAATGGGGATACATGAAGAGGCGTTTGTGTTTGATGCCCATTCCGACATTTTATACAACGTCTTTAGGGAGCATAAAGCCGGCAGGAAAAATGTTATAGCTGAAGATTTTCTCCCGGACATGAAGAAAGGAGGAATAAACGCCAGAGTACTTGCGATATACCTTGATAATAGCTCCTTACCAGAAATGGCATTGAGGCATGCTTTGGACTACATCTCAAACTTCTATGAAGAGCTTGAGAACACTCCGGAAATCTCGCTCTGCCGCAACTACAAGGAGATAATGGATGCGCATAACAAAGGAAAGATAGCCTTTATCCTTGGGATGGAAGGTGCAGAGCCCTTAGAAAACGATATTGATTTGCTCAGAATATTCCACGAGCTGGGGCTTAGGGTGCTCACCCTAACACACAGCAGACGGAATTACATAGGAGATGGTGCATTTTTAAAGCCGCAGAAATCGGGAACACCGGGAGGATTATCTCCGTTTGGCATTGAAGTGCTTGAAGAAGCCCATAAACTTGGAATAATTATAGATGTCTCCCATTTAAACGACCCGGGCTTCTGGGATGTTGTGGAATTCTCAAGTGATCCCATTATTGCATCTCATTCGAACTGCAGAGCACTTGTAAATCATCCGAGAAACTTGACAGATGAGCAGATAAAGGCAATAGCAGAGAGAGATGGGGTTATTGGTATGAATGCTGCAGGTCTTTTTGTTGATGAGGAGGCACCGACACTCGATAAGCTAATTGACCATATAGACCACATAGTGGAGCTTGTTGGAGTTAAGCACGTGGGATTGGGATTTGACTTCTTCGATTACACGCTTAAGTATCTCAGTGAAGAGGAGAGGAGATACCTGCCTCTGGATAACATATACACAAAGGACCTCGTGGGTGATACTGATGTTCCAAAACTCACTGAGAAACTCATTGAGAGAGGATACAGTGAGCGAGACATCAAGCGTATTCTTGGAGAAAACTTCCTGGAGGTTTTTAAAAAGGTTGTAGGTGGTTGAAATGAGCTCTGGTGGCTTAAAGAAAGAAGTTACATTTTTTGGTTTGCTTGCCTTTGGAATGGCAGGCATAATTGGAACGAGCTGGACATACATGAACACAAGGTTCTACAAGCTCTATGGGCCTGGAGGTGTCATTTTTGGCTTTATGATCGGGACCCTCATGGCTGCCCTCATTGCTCTATCCTATGCCGAACTTGGGGCTGCGATCAAAAGGGAAGGGGGAGAAGTGGCATTTGCATATCCAGTCTTTGGAGTTAAGGGTTCGTTCTTTGCGGCATGGATGCTATTCCTTGGATACATAACAGGGGCAATGAGTTTCTATGTTATAGGCTTACCCTTACTCCTAAGCTGGTTCTTCCCTCAGCTTAACACAATCCCAATATACTCCATAGCTGGAACTCCCGTGTATCTGCCTTCATTGCTTTTAGGAATTGCAGGGGCACTGTTTTTCTTCTATCTGAACTACAGAGGTGTTAAACTCGCTCAGGGATTTCAGATGGTAATGTTCCTGACACTTATTGGAATTGGTGCATTGGCTTTAATAGTTGCTCTGGCTAAAGGCTCGCTTTCCAACATGCATCCGCTCTTTCCAAAAGGGACTTCTCCACTTGAATCTCCTCTGAGATTTACCTTAATAACAATTGGATATCTCACTGGATTCTCCATGCTAACCATGATCGGTGAGGAAAGTGCTGTTACAGAAAAGAAATTTGGATTAGCGATAGTTCTCTCAGTGACTTTGGCTGGGTTCTTCTACATACTCGAAATGTTTGCTGGGGCAATCATGCTCCCTGTTTCTCAGTCTATAAACCTGAGCAGGGGTTTGATAGATGAAATGGCAACAATAGCTAAACCGTTGGGTTATGTAATGTGGCTGGCAGGGTTTATTGGGTTGGTTACGAGCTGGAATGCTGCTGTTCTTGCCGGCTCAAGGCTTGTCTTCAGCATGTCCAGAATGGGACTATTGCCTGAGACCTTTTCAAAGCTACATGACAAATACGGCACACCCACAAATGCTCTTATTTTAGCCACGATAGTGTCGATCTGCTTTGGAATGCTTGGATTGGGAGCATTGGTCTGGTTCCTCGACATAACAGGAGTCGCAATTGGTGTTGCATGGGGTATTTCGGTTATATCCATGATAGTCATGAGGAGGAAATACCCACAGCTGGAGAGACCATTCAGAACACCCGGCGGAATATTAACGGGTATAATCGCTCTTATCCTTGTTGCAGTGGTTGTAATATTGCCACTAATTCCGGGGACTTCAATGAGCTTAGAATGGCCTCATGAGTATGGTGTTTTGATACTGTGGCTTATATTGGGAGCGATTCTCTACTATTCCTCGAAGAGGAGGTGGGAGCAGCTTGGAATAGAAACTATCGCCAGAAATCTGCTTGGAGAGTACTATGACAAGCTCTACAGGAAGTGACACTTTTTTATTATTTTCCTTTTCTCCTAATTCTATTCCTCATATCCAACAAACAGAACCCATATCGCAAGAACTGCCATACCGTAAAGTGCTCCTGTTATAAGGAAAGGAACTGTAAGCGAATAATCAAAAATCCTTCCTCCAATATACTGTCCAATACCAAAGGTGGAAGTCCATGCAAAGCTTCTCAGAGCTATTGAAGTCGCCCTCTCCCCTTTAGTGAAAAACTTCAGAGTAAAAGCATCCCATATCGGATTAACAATGTTCATGAGGATTGTCCTTATTGTATAAATTAGGGCGGCGATTAAAAAGCTTGGAGCAAACGGTAGGGCAACAATCAGGCCGGTTGCACTCCCATTAAAACCCACGACGGTTTTAACGCTCCCAACTCTATCCACTATGAGGGGCATAATAAACATGCCAAATGCCATAACCATCTGCTGAAAGGCAAATAACCCACCTATGCTCTCCAAACTTGTTCCAAAGCTGAGATTAAACCAGAGGCCCATATAGGGTATGGTAATCCCTGCACCGAGTCCTATGAGAACGTTAGGGAGGGCAAATTTGGCTATTCTAATCAACAAATATCTCCTTAGTCTGAGCTTCTTTTCTTCCCTGTCCAGAACAGGAGAAACAAGTGCTATCAGGAACATCTGGATTATCAGAAACGAAATTGCGAACAACAATGTGTATCTGTATGGATATGAACCGCCGAGGATTTTTGGCAGGGCCCCTCCGAGCATCATGCCAAAAGCAGCTCCCGCGGTTCCAAGTGCACTATTTAGGGTGAAAAGGTAGTGTCTTTTTTCATCTGTAGTTTCACTGCTTAAGAGTGCGGTTAATGCAGGCCATTCTAAAGCTGTTCCCATTCCAAGGAACATTGATGCTATCATCAAGATCCAAAAAACTGGGAAGAAAACTTGAAGCATTCTCGCGATCATATAGAAAAACAATGATAGGAGCACCGTTCTTTTATATCCAAGTCTGACACTCACCTGACCTGAGACCAGAAGGAGGAGGGATTGCACTATCGTTGAAACTGAGAAAAGACTTCCTATCTCCGTGAAGTCCATGCCCAATGCTTTGAAGTAAAAGGGCAGTATAAACCATGTTATGTTGCCTCCCAGCCATCCGAAGAAAGAGTAAGCAACAACGAGCTTTGCATCTCTGCTAAAGCCTCTATACTCATTCAAGTTCATGGAGAGGAATTGGGGGATTCGCTTATAAATCTATCGAAACGTTAAAACCCTTACATATTCCTATAAAATTTTGAAGATTTAACCAAAAAATTTATTAACGTTTCTAAGTCATTACATTGTGCTTAAATCACTTAAAAAGGCTTATTTAGGCTTAAATCAGAGGATTAAATAAGCTCCTTTTTGATATCAAAGATAAATAATAAAGGAATCAAAAACCTGCCATAAACTTTTCGATAGCCTTTTCAGTTTCTTTGTGCGTTTTTCCTGCAAGGATTATGACTCTATAGTTAGAGTTGTAAGGATTGCGGAGTATTTTAACCACATATCCTTTGCTGTTTATCTCGTTTTTGATTGATGCGATCATCTCACTGCCGTATGCATTTTCGAGCACTTTCCAAGCCTTGTTGCTGACCCATCCCCCAACGATTATGATGTTTTTGTTTGAGGGTAGCTTCGTTAGCTCTGTGTCGTTGATTATAAGTTCCCTAACGTTGTTGGTTACTTCAACCTTGGGAGCAGTTATTGTCACTGTTTTTTGCACGCTATCTATACGAATAAATTTGTATCCTTGAACACCGATTATATTGCCGTTGCTGTCCTTTTCAAACACTGCCTTTATGTGGAGACCACCGTTAATCGGAAGTGCTATCATGTCATTTTCGTCAATAAAGACCTTTGGAAACTTTTTGTTTGACGTATTAACATGCAAGTACAGTGTAAATAGATTGTTCGCGGGGTCTATATCCCAGACCCATTGTCCACTGTAAATTTCCCCATCCTGATACATACGAAGCTTTTTATAATATGTATAGTTGTATATGACTTGATCAGTATTTTGTCCTTGGAATATATTGGTAGGGTTGAATACAAGCATCTCTTTGATTCCTGCTTTCAGTAGGTCATTGATTCTGGTTTGAGGATCTGTGGTATATTCCTCATAATGTTCGTCGTTGCTGGAATCAAGGTAGAGAATGTAATATCTGCCCTCATACATAAGCTTGATATCTTTTTTGTACGGGCTTGAAACCTCAACCAGCATGTTGTTGCCACTGGTATCTATGTCTTGGAATTTTATCCTCCAGATGCCTACGGTCAAGGATTCATCAATTTTTTTCATCCCTTTACCTTCAGTATAATTGTATATGTAAAGTGTGTCTTTTCCATTCACTGTGGAGGATACTATTTTGGTGTTTTCACTGCCTAATTTCAGAGGTGTGGTGTTTTCGTTGAATATTATTTCAATGCTCCTATCGTTGAATTGGGCTTTTTTTGCAGTTGAATTGTAGAAAACCCTTGAGAAGTTAACTGCAACTACAATGTTGTGGCCAATCGGTTCATCACCTACATTCAAACCTACATCTGGCATGTCAACCGAATTAAGCTTATAATACTGGCCGTAATCTTCTATGAGAACGCTGTGATACTCAACAGGAACCGTTACTTTAACTGCATATGCCCCCTCAGTTATCCCCTGAAGGACAAGAAACGCTCCCAGTTTTGATCCTGCTATGGCATCTTCTCCTATGTGGAGGGGGACACCATTGACTATCTTGGTGGTTGGAAGAACTATCACTGAGTTTGCCGAGTTGATCTTAAAGCTATACCCCTGTGCCATGCCAAAAGTAGCGGTTAAAAACAATAGCGCTGTCAGGATTGCAATTTTTTTCCTCATATGTACTCACCAAACATATGATTCTCCTGAAGGTTTATAACTTTTCCCGGTTAAAAATATCCTGCGATGATGAGTGAATCCAATGCTGAGGGATGATGAAAGCAAATCCTGAGCATATGTTGTTAGGGTGGAAATGATGATTATAATAACAGGCACGAAATATGAGGCAGTTCTGAAAGAAGCCAACCACAGAAAGATTCTCTTCCCAGAATATGGCAAGAATCGGACACTACTCATGGACTTTGTGAGCTTCCTTGAGGGAGATGAGGTAATTGTGACGGCCAGTCTTGAGCTAATAGACCTTTTACTCATGAACTTCAGAGGCGATGAGAATCGAATCGTCTATTCCAACACAGGAGGATCGGTAACATTTAATGAAGCTTATGGCTTGAGAAAGTATTTGGATTTTGATCTGAGAGGTAGAGAAAACGCAAATACCTCAAAGGTTTCAGTCCTATTTGTCGAAGGAAAAACCGATTCAAAGTTTTTTAAAGCAGCATATAAGAAAGTTTTTGGATTTAGAGAGTCACGGAGCAGAAGAAAAGCACGGGAGGTTCCGGAAAATTTAAAGCCTATGGAATGTCTTTTTGAGCGGGATAACTACGAGTTGGTGGTTAAGAACGGCTCGTATATTGCAATAATTCCCAGTGAAGGGAACTCGGGAGTAATAAGGAATCTCAGGAATTTTCTCAGGGCTATGGAGGTTTTTGGGTTCAGTGTAAATAAAATAGGGCTGGCAATTGACATGGATGACAGTAAAGAGCATGTCATGGAATCAATAACTGGAAAGCTGTCACCATTCGAATATAAAAAGTCCGGGGATAAATTCCTCTTTGGCAGCACCATCATAATACCCCTGCTGATTGGGACAGAGATCGAGCTGAATCCATGCATAGAATGGCAAAAGCCAGCGATTGAGGATTTTATGCTTGCGGTGTTGCAGGCAGATGGAACATTAGAAAAACTTGAGAGGGCAATAAATATACTGTGTATTGACCTGAGAAGGAAGCTCAAGCCCAAAGAAGTAATCTATTTAGCAATGGCCGCAAAGAAGTTCTGGGGAAACCTTGAAGGATTCTACGAGATGATGGTAATGAGAACTCCCCGCTGGAAAATGGAAAAAATCCTAAAGAGGGGCGGGATTTATGAAAAAATGCGAGAGGTGATACCATGAGGCTGGTATCATTTGATGTATGGAATACCCTGTTAGATATAAATCTCATGCTCGATGAAATAGCAGTTGCCATAGCAAAAATCTCTGGTCAGTGCATAGCAGACGTAACAATTGCAATAATGACTGCAAGAAGTACAATTAAAGAACTTAGAAAAGAAAAAAAGGGAAATCCGGAGAGAGCGCTGGAAGAAAGTCAGGAACTTCTGGCTGAGATTCTGAGTGTTGATGTTGAAATAATCAAAAGAGCCGCTGCAGTGTCAGTTTTAAACGTTGGCGATGATATTGTGATGGATGGTGCCTTAGAAACCCTGAAGCAGGTTAAATCAAGAGGTTATACTACCATAACGGTTGGCAACGTAATGTTCTGGCCATCAACCTATACGAGGCTTCTTCTTGAACGCTTTGGGCTGGCTGAGTTCATAGATCGGCAGTTCTATTCCGATGAGGTGAGAGCATACAAGCCCATGAGGGAGTTCTTTGAGAAGGCACTTTCATCTTTTAATGTGCGGCCTGAAGAGGCCATCCACATCGGCGACACCTACGCGGAGGACTTTGAAGGAGCATTAAGGACAGGAATGTGGGCGGTCTGGATAAACCCGGAGGCCGATGGAGTGAGGAGAATCCACGAGAGGGGCTTTGAAGTGCCGGACGTTAAGGGAATTCTGGAGGTTCTGAAGAG
>CAZAPD010000089.1:0-2603 GCA_964487115.1 uncultured Thermococci archaeon
GGAGCAGAATTTGTAGTTGTATATGGCAGAAGGAGGATTGGAAAGACAGCTCTGCTGCTTGAGTTCATCAGGAAACATGGCGGGCTTTATCTCCTTGCAAGAGAGACGAGCGAATTCGAGAATCTGAAACGCTTCTCGGAAAAGTTAGCTGATTATTTTAACGATGAATTCCTGAGAAAAAATCCACTGCAGAGCTGGGACGCGTTTTTCGAGTATCTCCACCAAAAGTCTCTCAAAGAAAGGCTCATTGTTGTTATTGATGAGTTTCCTTATCTTGTGAAGGGAAGCAAAGCTTTGCCTTCGATACTGCAGGAATACTGGGACTTAAAGTTCTCTCAGGGAAGGATATTCCTCATAATCTGCGGCTCCAGCGTTTCCATGATGGAAAAGCTTCTCGGCTACAAGAGCCCCCTTTACGGCAGAAGAACGGCACAGATGAAGCTTAAACCCCTAAATTTTTTCAGTGCGAAGGAGTTCTTTCCGCGGTATTCACTTGGGGAGTTTGTGAAGGTCTACGGGATACTGGGAGGAACCCCGGCCTATCTTCTTGAGTTCAATGATGAAAAAAGCATTGAAGAGAACCTGCTGGATTACTTCAGAGCAGATTCATTCCTCTATGGGGATGCACTTTTCATCCTAAGAGAGGAGCTTGAGGAGCCGAGGAACTACTTTGCCATAATGGAAGCGATAGCAAGGGGAAAAACTACGCTCAATGAAATCGTAAACGAAACGGGTTTAGAGAGAGCTACTGTGGGGAAATACCTAAGTGTTCTCATTGACCTCGACTTAGTGCGGAGAGAAATTCCAGTAACGGCAAGCTGGAAGAGCAGGAAAGGGCGCTACTACATAACCGACCCGTATTTTGCCTTCTGGTTCCGCTACGTTTATCCTGGCGCCGACATGATTGAAACCGGACAGGGTGATGCACTGGTTGAGCTCGTGATGGAGGACTTCAATAACTATCTTGGCTGGATTTTTGAGGAGGTTGCAGGACAGTTTCTTATTGAGCTGAATAAACGGAAAGAGTTGCCTTTCAGGTTCACAAAGCTTGGAAGGTGGTGGCACAAGAAGGAGGAGATTGACCTCGTTGGGTTAAACGAAAGGGAGAAGAGGGCTCTCTTCGTTGAGGTGAAGTGGAAGAGCCTGGGGGAGAGGGAAGCGAGGGGGATTTTGAAGGATTTGGAGCGGAAGGGTGAGCTGGTCGGGCTTGAAGGATGGGAAAAGAGCTATGGACTGGTTGCCAAAGCGGTGGAAGGTAGGGAAGGGCTGAGAAACGAGGGTTATTCTATCTGGGACCTGAGGGACTTCGAAAACTTTATCTCCTCCCGCGTGTAATCCTTAGAGGTGTTTGCTATGATCAAATACATATTCAAGAGGACCGGGAGGACACATAAGTCTAAGAGGGGCTTTATGAAGTGGGACACAAGGGAGATCGTGGTTGCGGACACACTAGACTACGAACATACACTAGCGGGATTCAAAACAGAATTTCTGGACTATCTGGAAAGCCGCTACGGAAAGATGCCAGGACCGAAGACGTTACTCGACAACGAAAAGAGGAGGTCTGCAATATACGATGCCATAGACTATACACACACATATTACGACAGCATCATGTATGACATACTTCATCCAAGATTTAAGGATGCCCAGCGGTGGACAATACTCATGCAACTGCTCTCCATATTCCCTGCATTCTGGCTTGCAAGAGGAGAGAAAAAGACCTATGACGAAGATCTCGCGGAGAGTACCGCGAAAATCCTCCGGGAAATTGGAGAGTCATACGGGGAGAAGGTATACCACTTCACCATCGGAAAAGACGCCCGCAGGTATGGCGACAAGGTTGCCTGGACCCCCGGTGACACACCCCGGCACGGATTTGTCCTCCCACCCTTTGAGAGGTTAAAGACCGACAGGGAACTGCAGGAAAGATTCCTGGAGGCGTTCGCGAGGGAGCACCACATAACACTGCCAACCCAAAAGAGGCGGTTGAGAGAACACCTGGCGCGAGCAATTACTGCCGCAGAGGAGCTCGCACAGTTCTTCGGCAAAGATGAAATGAAACGGATAGATCCAGAGGATTTCATGGATCTTAAGCGGCTCAACGAGTTCTTGGACAAGTTATTTGGTGATGAGTTCTTCAATAGGCCGTTGCCAGAGGAAGAAGTGAAGAAAAGAGCCATGGAAAAACGCTTCTGGAGGCCGCGGCCAACAGTAATTGCAAAAACATCCGGCGAGACCAGTAAAGAAAAGGGGCGCGAACCAGCAACACCCAAGAAATTCCCCGAGGTGCAGAAGGAGGTGGAGAAGGAACTCGCCGCGGAGCTTCTTGCAATCGCCAAGGGGCTCGAATTTGCGGGCTATTCTGAGGATGCTATGAAGAAGGCCGAGGAGGAACTGCTGAAGCTCATAGATGAACTTTTGGAGAATGAAGCCAACGCCTTTCAGGTCTTCCACGCGGTCAGGCTCCTCAGGCTGGTGCAGAAGAAAGACGTTGAAGGAATCAAAGGTTTCAAGGGCTAACCTGCGAAACTCTTAAATAGTATTACTTGCAAGTAATTTACTGGCGAGTATACAATATGTTCATCGACAGAGAAACCGAG